>JAIPDA010000117.1 GCA_021737905.1 Rhodoferax sp. | reverse complement strand
ATGTGGCTTTCTGGCGCATTGCGATGCGGCCGGGCCGGCCCATGGCGGTGGGTCGTATCTCGGCCAGCCCGGGTGCAGAGCTTGGCGCGGTGCTCTTTGGCCTGCCCGGCAACCCGGTGGCGGTGATGGTCACATTTTTGGCTTTTGTGCGGCCAGCGCTGCTGCAAATGATGGGCTGCACCGACAAGGTCGCCCCGCTTCTGAAGGCCCACAGCCAGGAAGCGCTGCGCAAAAAAGCCGGCAGAACCGAGTACCAGCGCGGCTGGGTCTCAAGTGCTGCCGACGGGTCCTTGCAGGTCAGGACGACAGGCAACCAGGGCTCTGGCGTGCTCAGCTCCATGACCGAGGCCAATGGCCTGATCGTTTTGCACCACGGGCAAGGCCATGTTGCAGCGGGCGATCTGGTTGACGTGATGATGTTTGACGGCGCCATTTAAGCGCCGCCAGTTCACACACAACCCTTCTTTACTTGGCGATGACCTCGGCCGCCATGCCGTGACCATGCTCGCCGGCAACCGGGCCCTCATGCGCCTCGCGCTTGCTGGCACCCGGTACTTTCTTGCGGGCAAACAAGGTGTACATGGTGGGCACCACAAACACGGTCAACACAGTGCCCAGCGACATGCCGCCTACGATCACCCAGCCGATTTGCATGCGCGACTCTGCACCGGCTCCGGTGGCCAATGCCAGCGGCAAGGCACCTAGCACCATGGCGCCGGTGGTCATCAGGATGGGGCGCAAACGCTGTGAAGCCGCCTTGATGACCGCATCGATCAAGGGCATGCCCTGAGCGCGCAGCTGGTTGGTGAACTCGACAATCAAGATACCGTGCTTGGTGATCAAACCGACCAAGGTGATCAGGCCGATCTGCGAGTACACATTGAGCGAGCCGCCACTCCACTTGAGGGCAATCAGGGCACCGATCATGGACAACGGCACCGACAACATGATCACCAGCGGATCAATGAAGCTCTCAAACTGGGCAGCGAGCACCAGGAAAATAAACACCAGCGCCAGACCAAAAACAATGATCAAAGCGCCTTGGGATTTTTTAAACTCGCGCGACGTACCGTTGAGCTCGGTGGTGTAGCCGCTTTTGAGCACCTTGGCGGCCGTTTGGTCTAAAAATTTAAGCGCCTCACCCAAAGAATAATTGCCAGCCAGATTGGCCGTGATGGTGGCTGAGCGTCGCTGGCCGAAGTGATTGAGCTCACGCGGCGAAACGGTTTCACGTACCTTGACCAGAGCGCCCAGCGGAATCATGGCGTCACCGCGTCCACGCACATAAATGCGGTCAATGTCATCAGGAGTGTTGCGGTTGCTGGCCTGCGTCTGCACGATCACATCAAACTGCTCGGCATCGCGCTTATAGCGGGTCACGTTGCGCCCGCCCAGCAATGTTTCAACGGCCCTGGCCACCACATCGACATTAACGCCCAGCTCGGCAGCTTTGGCGCGGTCGATGTCAATGCGCAGCTCAGGCTTGTTCAAGCGAAGATCAACGTCCGGCGAGACGATGCCAGGATTTTTAGCGATCTCATCCAACATCTGCCGCACAGCGGCATTGAGGTTCTGGTAGCTGTCAGACGTCTGGATCACGAAGCTGACAGGCCGCTCCCGGAAACCCTGGCCCAAAGAAGGTGGGGTGATCGGGAACGCAGTGATACCCGCCAGGGAAGCAAATTTAGGCTGCAACTCGCGCGCCATCTCCATGGTGGTGCGCTTGCGGTCTTCCCAATCCACGGTGCGGTAAATCATCGTAGCCTGGGCCACCGTAGGATTGCCGGCGCTGACAAAAATCCGGTCAAACTCCTTAAAGGGTTGACCCATTTTCTCCATCGCCCGGGCATAGCGGTCGGTGTACGCCAAAGTGGAGCCGTCAGGCGAATTGATGTTGGCCAGGATCACGCCCCGGTCTTCCATGGGGGACAGCTCTTGCTTGATAGTAGGTGCGATCATGGTGATCGCCACGGCAATCAGGCCCATGCCAATCAACACCAGCCAGCGCGCCTGCAACACCCAGGAAGTGAGCATGCCGGCGAACCCGGCGTTCGGTCCGGGCTGAAAACGGCGCGTGACAATCCAGCGCAACATATTTCCATAACCGTTGGAAACCGATGTGAGCAGGCGCTCCATCGAGCGGTCAAACAAGTTGGGTTTGGGGTTGTGGCGCAAAAACTTTGTGCACATCATAGGTGTCAGCGTCAAAGCGACAAAACCAGACACCACCACCGCGCCTGCCAAGGCCAGGGCGAATTCAATGAACAAGCGGCCTGTACGACCGGGCGTGAAGGCCAGCGGCGCATAAACGGCCACCAAAGTCGCCGTCATGGTGATGATCGCAAACCCGATTTCACGGGCACCCTTGATACCGGCAGAAAACGGGTCCATGCCTTCTTCAATGTGCCGGAAAATATTTTCCAGCATGACGATCGCATCGTCCACCACCAGGCCGATGGCCAGCACCAGGGCCAGCAAGGTGAGCGTATTGATGGAAAAACCGGCCAGCGACATCAGCGCGAAAGTACCCACCAGACTGACCGGAAT
The DNA here is from genome assembly GCA_021737905.1 of Rhodoferax sp. Classification (GTDB taxonomy): domain Bacteria; phylum Pseudomonadota; class Gammaproteobacteria; order Burkholderiales; family Burkholderiaceae_C; genus Polaromonas. The sequence goes on along the minus strand of JAIPDA010000117.1, from coordinate 4,725 downwards.
GGTGATGATCGGAATGATGGAGGCGCGCAGCGTACGCAAAAATACGAAGATGACCAGGGCCACCAACAGCACAGCTTCCAGAATCGTGACGTAAACATTCTTAATTGAACGGTCAATGAAGGCCGAGTTGTCATTGGCCACGTCAATCAGCATGTCGCCGGGCAAATCAGCTTTGAGCTTGGGGATGGCCTCACGCACACCCCGAGACAAGTCCAGCGGATTGGCTGTCGCTTGACGAACCACGCCCACAGCCACGGCTGAACGGCCGTTCAAACGAACGGCTGTGCGCTCGTCGGCAGGGCCCTCCTGAACCCGGGCCACGTCACGGATCTTGACCGGAAATCCATTGACATTTTTAACAACGATATCGGCGAACTGGGCGGGCCGGATCAAATTGGTCTGCGAGGTCACACTGAATTCGCGTTGCTGTGACTCGATGCGGCCAGCCGGTAACTCCAGGTTGCTGCGCCGGATAGCGTCTTCAACGTCCTGCGTGGTCAGCTTGTAGCCGGCCAGCCTGTCGGTGTCCAGCCACACCCGCATGGCGTACTTGCGCTCGCCGAAAATACGCACATCCGCCACGCCGCTGACGGTCTGCAAACGCGGCTTGACGATGCGGTTGATCAGATCGTTAATTTGCAGCGGCGTCAGGGAATCACTTGAAAAGGCAAGCTGAATCACCGGAAAAGCGTCGGCCTCGACCTTGGCGATCACCGGCTCCTCAATAGCCTGCGGCAATCGATTGCGAACACGCGAGGTGCGGTCACGCACCTCAGCAGCAGCCGAGTCGGCATCTTTTTCAAGCCGGAAACGCACACTGATCTGTCCCTGGTCGGCGCGGCTGATGGACGTGATCACATCCACACCGTCAATACCTGCGATCGAGTCTTCCAGAGGTTTGGTCACCTGCGTCTCGATCACTTCAGCAGAAGCGCCCAGATAACGCACGCTGACGGTGACCACAGGCTCGTCGATTTTCGGGTACTCACGCACGGTGAGGCGGTTGAAACTGACAGCACCAATGAGCACAATCAGCAGCGACAACACGGTCGCAAAGACCGGACGACGTATGGATATTTCGGCTAGTTGCATGGTCAATATTCCCGGTTAGGGCTTGAAAAATCAGGCTGGCGCCAGTGTCCTCAGGGCCTCAGTGCTCGACTGAGAGACGGGCTTACGGCCAGGCTCAGACGCAGGTCGTGCACCGCCGCGCGGCGCGGCATCTTCAACACCGGCCAGACAAGGGTTGGGGCCGACCAGCGGAGCCAAAGCGGCGACTGCTTTGCTGTTACCAGACTTGCCCTCGGCGCCGGGCTTGCCTTTGGCAGCTGGTTTTGACTCTGCCGCAGCAGGCTTTGCGTCGGCAGCAGCTGGTTTAGCCGGCGCTCCTGGGGCGGGGGCTCCAAAGGCTGATGCACCAGGCGCAGCGTTTGCAGCCACATCCAATACTCTTACCTCTGTGCCGTCACGCTGCACACGCTGCTGACCTGCAGTAACCACCGAATCACCAGGCTCCAAGCCCTCTATCACTTCAACCTTGCCCGGGCTGCGCAAGCCCAGCTTGACCTCAGCGCGCTGGGTGATACGGCTGTTGGGCGTTGTGCCGTTGACCACTTTGAAGACGAACTGTTTGCCGCCCTGTGGCACGATGGCCTCTTCAGGGATCACGCGGGCATTGTCCCGCTGGCCGAAAACCGCGTTGACGCGGGCAAACATGCCAGGGCGCAATTGCAGGCGCCGGTTGTCGATGCAGGCACGCACACCGACCGAACGGCCGTTGGCGTCAATCAAGGGGTCAATGGCCAAAACAATGGCTGAAAATTTGCGCCCCGGCAAAGCGTCGAGCTCGATCACCGAGGACTGACCGCGTCGGATCTTGGTCTGAAAACGCTCAGGCAAGCGGTAGTCAACAAAAATAGCATCCATGTCCTCGAGGTTGACGATGTCAGCGCCGTCTTTAAGGTAATCACCCACGTTGACGGAGCGGATGCCTGCGAGACCGTCAAAGGGTGCAATGATCTTCAGGCGAGCTTCTGCTGCGCGAGCCAGTGCCAGCTTGGCCTGGGCGACTTGCTGAGCGGCAGCGCTCTCGTCGAGCGTGCGGCGGCTGATGAAGTCTTGTGTCGCCAGCTTGGCCTCGGCGACCTGCAGAGCGGCAGCGCTCTCGTCGAGTGTGCGACGGCTGATGAAGTTTTGTGCCACCAACTCGGCGTTACGGGTGTAATTGGCCTTGGCAATATTGAGCTCAGCTTGGGCCAGCTGCACTTGAGCGGCGGGCACCTGCTCAGCGTTGCGGGTGTAGTTTTCCTTTGCAATATTGAGCTCAGCCAGGGCCTGCTGCACCTGTGCGGCGGGTAACTGGTCGTCGAACTGAACCAGTAACTGGCCTTTTTTAACGCGGTCGCCATCGCGAAAATTAAGCTTCGTGATGCGTCCGCTGACTTCAGGCCGTAAAACCACACCCTGACGCGAACGCAGTGAACCCACAGTTTGGGTTTCATCGACCAGGTCCATCAACTCCACCTGAGCCACTTCAACGCTAGGTTTTCCACCGCCAGTGCGGCCACCAGCTGGGCTGCCACCACCCCCTGCGCCGCCAGTCGCGGCCCCGGGTGCACCGGGGTGGGGAGACGGGGCAGAGGCGCCTTGGCCTTCAGCCGCGGCCTTCGCAGGCTGGTTTTGGTACCACCAGGCGCCCGCACCGACGGCCCCAATAGCCAAAGCCGAAATCAGAGGATAAATAACTTTAGAAGCCATGAAGCCAGCGCCCCGCGTTGTTATAAGGAAAAGTTCACTGCGCAATGTAACAGGGCTAATTGGGGTTCACGATGTGGAAAACCCATAAATCAGCCCGTTATGGCTAATTTACTTGGAGTTGACGTTTTGTGCTGGCGGCCCGCTGAAACCGCTCAGAAACCTGCGCCGGCTCAGCGTTGCGGGTCAGCGCGGCCATTGGACAGGGCCATTTCGACGCCTTTGTTGGCCAGGGCGTCCGCCCGCTCATTGCCGGGGTCCCCGGCGTGGCCGCGCACCCAACGCCAGTCGATGTGATGTCCGCCGGCGCTGACCACAGCGTCCAGCCGCTGCCAAAGATCAACGTTTTTCACAGGCGCCTTGGCCGCCGTGCGCCAGCCACGTGCCTTCCAGCCGTGAATCCACTCGGTAATGCCCTTGAGAACATATTCGCTGTCCAGGTGCACAGTGACCTGGCAGGGCCGTTTCAGGGCTGACAAGGCCTCGATCACAGCCATGATCTCCATGCGATTATTGGTCGTGCCCAGCTCGCCGCCAAAAATCTCTTTGCAGGTTCCACCCGAGTTCAACAGCGCCCCCCAGCCCCCGGGGCCGGGGTTGCCTTTGCAGGCGCCATCGGTGTAGATCACGACCGGCGCAGGGGGATTTGGAACTTCGTTCATGGCAAGGTCAATGGGTTGGCAGGAAAAGTTGAAGGCTATGAGGATGAAGGAGTCGGGCTTTTGGAGCTGGTCGGCTGGCGGTTGGCGATAGCAGCCGGCGCAGGTGCCCGCGCGCTACGGGTTTTCCAGCCAGGCTCCAACAAGCGCATACCGCGCACACGCTTGCTGGCCACCAGAAAATAAACCGCACCAAAAATCGGCCACCAGCGCGCGCCGGCAGCGTCCATCCAACGGAAATGCCCCAGCCAGCGCGCACTTTGAAGGGCCGGGCGGTAGCAGCCGAATTGCGCAGATTCAAGCTCAAAACTGAGCAGCCGCAGCCAGTCGCGTAAACGCCAGTGACCGATGGGTTCCGCCGCCTGCGGAAGAAACAACTCACCCACGCCGAACCGGCGAAACATGCGCGCCCTCTGCTGGCGCAAGCCCCATAAACTGGCGGGATTCAGGCCGCTGATCACAACCCGCCCCTCCGGCACCAGCACGCGCTCAACCTCCCGCAAAGTGGCATGAGGATCCAGGCTGAGCTCCAAGGTGTGCGGCAAAACCACCAGATCAAGGCTGTTAGCGGCAAAGGGCAATGCCACAGAATGCGTCAACAGCGCGACCTGCCGCACAGATTCTGATGCGGGCGTCGTGGCCGGTGCATCCAAAGCCACCCATTGATGCGGCATGCGGTTGGCGCGCAAAGCATCGATTTCAGGCAACCCTAGCTGCAATGCGTGGTAGCCAAAGACATCGCTAAGGGCCAAATCAAAGCGCTCACGCTCCCAAGCCAGCAGGTATTCGCCGGGGGGTGTTTTCAGCCAGTCAGTCAAACCTATAATTTGCGAGCTCATCAAGACCAGACAATGGATTTATTTCAGACAGGGTGGAGACTTGACGCATTGCCCAGGTTTTCGATTCTAGTCAACCGGGCGGTCACGTCCTTTTGCCAGCCGCAGTAGCCCGGCCCTTAAGCTTGGATACTTCTTTTTTTTTTGCTTTTCGGCCCGCTGAGGCAACACCCACCCCGAGATCTATGAACGCTCCAGACTTTGACCAGGCTTACTTAGCCGCCAAGCAGCCCCAAAGTGCTGACCATGCATTGCGATATCCGGTGCGCAGCCTCGCCTTGCTGATCGGGCTCGCTTGGCTGACAGGCTGCGCTACGCCTGGCGCAGTACCGGCTGCTGAAGGCTTGGCTGTGATCAATGCGCCGGTGGCCGTGGTGCAGCCAGCCGAAGTCGCGACGGCGCCGGCCCTGAGCGCAGCAACCATCACCCCGCCGGCGCCCCCAGCGCTGCCAGCGCCACCAGCGCCACCAGTGCCC
>JAIPDA010000116.1 GCA_021737905.1 Rhodoferax sp. | reverse complement strand
GGCATGGCTTAGCCTTTGTAGAGCAGGCCATCGACCAGCACCTTCTTGTCGAAGATGCCTTTTTCGGTGAACAGGTCGTAGAACTTCTGGAAGTAAGCCACGTCGCTGGGCTTGAACTCGTTGTAGAGCATGTAAGAGGCCAGCGGCACTTCGCTGGTGAGCGCGCCTTCGATGGCGGTGTAGCCCTTCATGAAGGTGCGCGCCTCTGCCGGCTTGGTGCGCACCAGCTCAATGCCGCGCGTGTAAGCGGCGATGAATTTCTTGGCCACTTCCGGGTTCTTCTTGATGAACTCGGTGGTCAGGCTGGCCGCGCCGCCATGCCACGGGGCCATGGCATCGCCCAGGATGTACTTGGCCACCACACCCGCTTCAATCACGCGGGTGGTGCCGTTCATGCGGCCGATGGTGCCGGTGGGCTCGAGCGTGTAGCAGGCGTCAACCTGGCCGGCGACCAGGGCGGCCACATGCTGGCCAATCGGCAGCTCGATCACCGTGGCGCCGGTGGCACCGGCACGCTCAAGCATGGTCTTGGCCAGCGTGACGTTCTGGATGCCGGGGCCGGATGCGACTTTCTTGCCTTTGAGATCGGCCATGGTTTTGACCGGGCTGTCTTTAGGCACGATGAACTCATCGAGCACAAACTTGGCGTTGCTCGGGTTGGTGGCAAAAATCTTGAACAGGCCTGGCTGGGCGATCTCGCCGATGGCCAGGTTGGCCGAGCCGGTGCCGTTGGAGCTGCCGTCGGAGCGGCCGGCGAGCATGGCTTCCATCACCTGCTGGGCGCCGGCGAACTTGATGGCTTCGACATCCAGACCGGCTTCTTTGAAGTAGCCTTTTTCAATTGCCGCAAAAAACGGCAGGCCGGCGGCCACAGGCCAGTAGCCGATGCGGATTTTCGGACGCGCCTGCGCCCTCACGATGGCGGGCATGGCCAGCGTGCCCAGCACGGCAGCGCCGGCTTGGAGTAACAGGCGGCGTGAGGAGGCGGATTTGGAGGGCTGGCGTGATGCGGTCATGATGAAACTCCTTGGATGGTTGAAAAGTGAGGTGGAAAAAGTGAGCGTTTTTAGGCCTCAGCCTTGCGCGACATCAGCGAGACATAAGCCCGCCAGCCGCCCAGGTGCGTGATGTCTTGCGCGCCCAGCACGCCTTCGGCTTCGCACACAAAGCCCTGCACGCTGCTGCCGTCGGCCAGCCGCAGCGTGCCTATGCCCAGCGGGGCCGCAATGAGCGCGACGAATGAGCCGTAGTGCGTCAGCGGCATGTCCCAGATTTCGAGAGCAATGGACGCGCCCTGGCCGGCCGCCACGCGCAGCAAGCCCGGCTTGGGCGGTGTGCTGCCGGGCAGCGCGTAAAAGCGGTAGTCAGGTGCAGTGCTGGTGCTGCCCACCAGCGTGGCACCGCGCTCAATCAGCTGGCTGTTGAGCGGCATGCCTGACAGGTGCGCGCCGACCACGGCGACCCGCACGCTGGCTGCAGCAGGGCGGCTGAGGCCAGCCATCGGCTGGGGCGCCGGCAGCGGCTCACCCGTGGCGCCTTGCGTGAGCCCGGTGAGATGGTGATAACGCTGACCGAGCTCGGCGAGTTGCCAGTCGCTGCCGCAGCGGCCAATGAGCGTGATGCCAAACGGCAAGCCGTCAGGCCGGATAGCGCTGGGCACCGACAGGGCCGCGTAGTCGAGCAGGTTGACAAAGTTGGTGTACTCGCCCAGACGCCGGTTGAGCTCGACAGGGTTGGCTTGCATGGCGGCCACGCTGTAGTGCGTGGGCGCAGTGGGCACCACCAGCAGGTCCAGCCCCGGCCACAGGGCATCAGCACGCTGGGCGAGCAACTTGAGTTGTGTCTGCGCGTCAAAGAGGTCGGCTGCGCTGAACTTTTTGCCGTTGGCAATGATGCTGCGCACCGGCTCGATCACCTCCTTTTCATGCGCGTCAAAAAAGGGGCGGATGGCGGCGTAACGCTCGGCCACCAGCGCACTGCCATAGAGCAACTGAGCCGCTTGCTTGAAGGGCGCAAAGTCGATGTGTACTGGCGTGCCGCCCATGGCTTGCAGGCGCTCGATGGCCTCGGCAAATGCAGCTTCGGCCTGCGTGTCGCCAAAGAATTCGAGCTGATCAGGCACACCAAAGTGAAAGCTCGCCGCCCAGGCGCTGCTGGCCAGCGGCAGGGCGCGTGAGTAAGCGTCCAACAGGTCGTGCCCGATGGCACTTTCGAGCACCTGTACGGCGGTGGCCACCGTGCGCGCAAAGATAGACACGCAGTCCACACTTTGTGCGGCCGGCAACACGCCGCGCGTGCTGATCAGCCCGCGCGAGGGCTTGAGGCCGACGATGTTGTTGAGCCCGGCCGGCACGCGGCCCGAGCCTGCGGTGTCGGTGCCCAATGAAAAATCAACCTGGCCCGTGGCCACCACATAAGCCGAGCCGGAGCTCGACCCGCCCGACACATAAGCGGGGTTGAAAGCATTGGGCACCGCGCCATAAGGCGAGCGGGTGCCGTTGAGGCCGCAGGCAAACTGGTCCAGATTGGTCTTGCCCGCCAGCGTTGCACCGGCCTTGAGCAGTTTGTGCACCACTTGTGCGCTTTCCTGCGCTTCAAAGGCAAATGCCGGACAGGCGGCGCTGGTCACCAGGCCTGCAACATCGATGTTGTCTTTGACCGCAAAGCGCAAGCCCGCCAATGGCTGCGGGCCGGTTGTTTTCTGGCTGGGCGCCACGATGGCCCGCAACAGCCACGCGTTGTCATGGGCTGCCGTTTTAGAAGCTTGCAGCGTGTTGCCCGTATTTGGGCTGTCAGTTAATGTGTGTTGCACCAATTTGAAGCATCCATACTTGTGTACAAGATGTCTTGCAAGTGCTGTGCCAAGCGCCTGCGGGTGCTTTGGGTGTTCGCTTCAGGGTTGGGGCGACTGACGCTTTGTCGCAGCTGGCGTACGCGGTTTCTATGCGGCGCCTGAAGTGGCGCCCTTGGCCAGTGTCAGCCTTTGCGCGCCCGCTCGTAGAGCGGCATGACGCGCGGCAGATTGCGCTCGATGTCCGTGATGCGCGTGTTGCCCGCCGGGTGCGTGCTCAGCCATTGCGGCGGTGCACCTTTGCTGCTGGCCGACATTTTTTGCCACAAGGTGACGCCGGCCTGCGGGTCGTAGCCGGCCCGCGCTGCCAGCTCCAGCCCGACCAGATCGGCCTCGGACTCATCTGACCGGCTGAAGGTCAGGTTCAGCAGTTGCACGCCGTAGTTGGTGACGGTGCGCCCCAGATCGCCCAGCCCGAGCAATTGCGACACCACGCCCGCGCCAATGCTGGTGGCGGTGCTTTTGCCCATGCGCTCACGCGCATGCTCGCGCAAGGCATGCGCAATTTCGTGGCCCATGATTTGCGCGACCTCGTCGTCGGTCAGCTTGAGCTGCTCGATGATGCCGGTGTAAAAAACAATCTTGCCGCCCGGCATGCAAAAAGCATTGATCTGTTTGCTGCCAATCAAGTTGACCTCCCATTGCCAGGATTTGGCGCGCGGGTTCCACTCATTGGCAAAGGGGATCAGCTGGTCTGCAATGCGCCGCAAACGCTGCAGCTGGGGGTGCTCGGGCGGCGCCAGTGCGTTTTTGCTGGCCGCTTCGGCCAACAGGGTTTTGTATTGCTTGGCCGCAGAGAGCTCAATCTCCTTGGCCGGCACCAAAGAAGCAAAGCCGGAGTTGGCTCCCACATCAACACCCTCACGCTGCGCCAGCGCTGCGCCAGGCAGCAGCAAGGCAGCGGTCAACAGGGCAGTGGCACAGCGTTCAAGGGCAGTCATGGGATGCGTCTTCATGTAGGCTGGAGATAAGCCAGCGCGTATTATTCCCCTTATGGTCCCACCTGTCAGCCAACCCGTCGCCACCCCCGGCATTGCCCCGGCAGAGCCCACGCCCCCGAGCTGGGGCCAGACCCTGCGCGTGTACCTTGAAGCCGCCACGCTGCGCATGCTGCTGCTGGGTTTTTCGGCCGGCCTGCCACTGCTGCTGGTGTTTGGCACGCTGAGTTTTTGGCTGCGTGAAGCCGGCATCAACCGCACCACGATTGGTTACCTGAGCTGGGTCGGTCTGGCCTACGGCTTCAAGTGGGTCTGGGCGCCGCTGGTAGACCGCTTGCCGATTCCCTTGCTCACGCGCTGGCTGGGCCGGCGTCGCAGCTGGCTGCTGCTGTCACAGTGCGTCATCATGGCGGCGCTGGTCGGCATGGCGCTGACCGACCCGCAGCAGGCGCTGCTGCCCATGGTCTGGTGCGCGCTGGCAGTGGCTGTGGGCTCGGCCACGCAAGACATTGCGCTGGACGCTTTTCGTATTGAGTCGGCCGACACGCAGCGCCAGGCCGCGCTGGCCGCTTCTTACCAGACGGGCTACCGCATCGCCATGATCTGGGCCGGCGCCGGCGTGCTGTGGATTGCGGCCCGAGCCGAAGTCACGCCCGCGCTGGGCGCGGCCAGCTACCAGCACGGCGCTTGGCAAGCCGCTTACCTGGTGATGGCCGCGTCGATGCTGCTGGGCATGGTGACGGTGCTGTTTTCACCCGAGCCGAAGGCTGTTGAGATGCCGCGTGCGCACAACGCCGCCGAATGGCTGCAGGGTGCGTTGATCGAGCCCTTTGCCGATTTTCTGCGGCGCTACGGCCGCCAGGCCGTGCTGATCCTGATGTTGATCGCGGTCTACCGCATCAGCGACGTGGTGATGGGCATCATGGCCAATCCGTTTTACGTGGACATGGGCTTCACCAAGGACGAGGTGGCGGCCGTCACCAAAATCTACGGCGTGATCATGACGCTGGTGGGGGCTTTTGTGGGTGGTGCGCTGGCCATGCGGCTGGGCGTGATGCGGGTGCTGATGCTGGGCGCCGCGCTCAGCGCCGCCAGCAACCTGCTGTTTGCCTGGCTGGGCACACGCGGCCACGACCTGACGGCTTTGGTGTGGGTGATCTCGGCCGACAACCTGGCCAGCGGCATTGCCTCGGCGGCCTTCATCGCCTATCTGTCGGGCCTGACGAACGTGAACTACTCTGCCACCCAGTACGCGCTGTTCAGCTCCATGATGCTGCTGCTGCCCAAGTTTCTGGCCGGCTACTCAGGCGCTTTTGTCGACGCGTACGATTACCCGACCTTCTTTATAGGCACAGCCCTGCTGGGCGTGCCGGTGCTGCTGCTGGTGTGGCTGGCTTCGCGGCACGCCGCCCCGCCCGCTGGGCGCTGAAGTAGCAGGCTTAACAGCCGCGCCCCTTTGCGCAAAAGCTCATGTGTGCTTTGAAGCCAATCAGTACACCGCATCATGGTCACCGACATTCACCGGAATAATTTTTCCGTCTTGAATCAGCAACTCTAAAGTGATGCGGTACGACAGGTTGATCGACACCGAATACAGGGCTTCCAGTTTGCCACGCAGCGGGTGCAAACGCAGCGATGGATGAGCCGGATTGGCTTGCAGCACTTGCAGGGTCTTGAGGTATTGCTGGCGCAGGTCCGGGTGGCGCTTGAGGAAGCGCGCTGCCCGTCGGTTGTATTGCTCGGTGAAGACCAGCGCAAAGGGTCGCGCTGGTGGCATCACATGGCGTCCAGCCGTGCCATGTGGGCCTCGGGTGACTCCTGCACCGAACGGCCTGCAGCCAGTTCAGCGCGGGTCTGGGCCAGCGCGGCGTCCAGTTCGCATTCACGCAGGTAGTGGTACTGCGCCATGCCCATCACCACAAACTTGTCTTTGCCGCGCACCGAGACAATCGCCTCCGGTGCGGTGCTCAAGGCCAATTCAATGGCAGAGATGCCCTTGGTTTTGAGGTCGTTGGCGCTGATGTGGGACATGCCGGGCTCCTGGCGCATGGTCAAAGATACTCTGAATCATACGATTGATCGCACTGCTTGTCGAGTGCTTGACGGCAGCCACGCCGGGAGGATTTCAGTGGTGGGCGCTGAAGTGCTCGCCGTCTTTGAGCTTGTACAGGGTGCTGCAATATGGGCAGCGCGCCTGGCCGCTCTCGGCCAGCCCCAAATAAACCCTGGGATGACTGCTTTGCAGATTCATGTTGGGGTTGGGGCAAAAGACGCCGCCCTGGCTGTTGAGTTCGCTGGCGCGAAGTTCAACCACGGCGTTGGTTTTGGGTGGCTTGCTCATGCTCAAACCCGGGTCAGCCAGCCGGCATATTTCGGGTTGCGACCATTGACGATGTCAAAGAACGCCGCCTGAATTTTCTCGGTGATCGGGCCGCGCGAGCCGCTGCCGATCTCAATGCGGTCGAGTTCGCGGATGGGCGTGACTTCAGCCGCCGTGCCGGAGAAAAAGGCTTCGTCGGCGATGTAGATCTCGTCGCGGGTGATGGCTTTTTCTTTCAGCTCAATACCGAGGTCCTTGCAGATCGAAAAAATCGTGTTGCGCGTGATGCCGTTGAGTGCGCCGGCGCTGGAGTCGGGCGTGTAGACCACCCCTTTGCGCACGATGAACAGGTTCTCGCCGGCGCCTTCAGAGGCAAAGCCTTGCGGGTCGAGCAGCAGGGCTTCGTCGTAACCCTCGTCGGTGGCTTCCATGTTGGCCAGAATCGAGTTGGTGTAATTGCTCACGGCCTTGGCGTGAATCATGGTGATGTTGACGTGATGGCGCGTGAAGCTCGAGGTCTTGACGCGGATGCCGCGCTTCATGCCGTCTTCGCCCAGGTAGGCGCCCCAGGTCCAGGCGGCGACCATCAGGTGAATCTTGTTGCCCTTGGGGCTGACGCCCAGCTTTTCAGAGCCGATCCAGGTGAGCGGGCGGATGTAGCCGCTTTCGAGCTTGTTCTCGCGCACCACGGCGCGCTGCGCGTCCATCACTTCTTGCGGCGTGAAGGGAATCTTCATGCGCAGAATCTTGGCGCTGTTGAACAGGCGCTCGGTGTGCTCTTCCAGGCGGAAGATCGCCGTGCCCTGCGGTGTCTTGTAAGCGCGCACGCCTTCAAAAGCGCCGCAGCCGTAGTGCAGGGTGTGGGTCAGCACGTGGATCTTGGCGTCACGCCATTCGACCATCTGGCCGTCCATCCAGATTTTGCCGTCGCGGTCTTCCATGGAGGGGGCTACTGTGGACATGGTCTGATCCTTGTTGTCTCTGTTGAAGTCATGAATTGACCAGCCGCACCTTGCCGCCAATCTTGAAAATAGGATTTTAAGGGGTTGGCGGTGTCTGGTGTGCGGGGGCTTGAGTTTCTTGTGCGGGCCGTGTGAGTTGATGCCCGACCAGCTTGCCGCCGGCAAAAGTGCAGTCTACATAGGAGCCGCCGGTGTCGGTCCAGCGAAACACCTCGGGCTGCTCGTCTTTAGGACTGCGCTGTTCGCCGAGCGAGCGCGTCATGG
>JAIPDA010000115.1 GCA_021737905.1 Rhodoferax sp. | reverse complement strand
CTTGGCAGGTGTTGACACTGCGGCCATTGCAGCCTGGGCTTGGGGCTTTCACCGGGCTGTCGATGCGCTGGTGCAAATGCCCGCGCTGAATCCGCAGGCTATCGCCGTGGTCGGCCATTCGCGCGGCGGCAAAGCTGCTTTGCTGGCCGGCGCGCTGGACGAACGCATCGCGCTGACCAGTGCCAACAACTCAGGCGCAGCCGGTGCCGGCAGCATGCGCTGCCTGGGCAGGGGTGCTGAGAGCTTGCAAGACTTGGTGCGCGCTTTCCCGCACTGGTTGCCGGCTTTCTGGCAAAGCCGCTCGGCCAGTGTTCAGGCCCCAGACTTTGACCAGCACTGCCTTTTGGCCCTGATTGCCCCACGTTATGTTTTGAACACCCAAGCGCTGGATGATTTGTGGGCCAACCCGGCGGGCACTTTGGCCTCGCACTTGGCTGCAGGCCAGGTGTACAAATGGTTGGGAGCGGCTGACCGGCAGGTGCTGGCTTTCAGGCCCGGCGGGCATGCGCACAACGAATGGGACTGGCAGACCTTGCTGGCGCACATGGACAGCTGTTTCAAGGGCCTGCCGGCGCCCGTGCATGAGACGCCAGCCGGCTTGCTTGAGGCGCCCAGTTCGTTGTGAAACTTTTCAGCCGTTTCAGCCGTTGAGCACTTCGAGCAAACGGTCCAGACCACCTTCGTTGATGGCGACCATGGCTTGGGCGCGCACCTGCGGCTTGGCGCGATAAGCCACTGACAGGCCGGCTGCGCCCATCATGGGCAGGTCGTTGGCGCCGTCGCCCATGGCAATCGTCTGCTCGGCGCTGATGCCCAGGTCGGCGCAGGTTTGCAGCAGCATCTTGCGTTTTTCGGCGCCGTCGCAAATGTCACCCCAGGGCTGATCGACCATGCGGCCGGTGAGCAGACCGTTCGCCTGCTCCAGCACGTTGGCGCGCAGGTAGTCAATGCCCAGGGTGTCGCGCACCCGGTCTGCGAAAAACGTGAAACCGCCGCTGACCAGCAGCACCTTCATGCCGGCTTGCTGGCAGGCGGCCACCAGCTTGGCAGCGCCCGGGTTCAGGCGCAAGCGCTCGCGGTAAACGCTTTCCATGCTGGCCACGCTGACGCCCTTGAGCAAGGCCACGCGCAGGCGCAGACTTTCCTTGTAGTCGGCAATCTCACCGCGCATCGCCGCTTCGGTGATGGCGGCCACTTCGGCCTTGCGGCCCACCGCATCAGCGATCTCGTCCACGCATTCGATGTTGATGAGCGTTGAATCCATGTCAAAGGCAATGAGTTTGTAGTCACTCAGGTGCAAGCGTGGCGTACCGGGTTTGACGACCAGGCCCGGGCTTGTTTCAAGGAGGCTGGCACTGGAGGTGGCGTTCATGGTGGTCATGGCTTTGGTGGTTGGATCGGGTTTCAGGCGACGACGGGTTCGGCGCGCGGCTGGCCCAGCGAGCGCAGCACATCGCGCACCATCTGCGCACGGTCTTTGGGTTCTGGCAATTCGCGCTCGATGCGCAGCTTGTCGTTGCCGGCGAGCTTGATGTGCTTGTTCTTCTGTATCAAATGCATGATCGCCATCGCCTCAATCGGCGGGTCTTTGCGGAAGGTGATGTGGATCACGCCGGGCGCGGCATCGACTTTGACCACCCCGTAAGGCTTGGCCAACACACGCAGGCGGTGCATGTCGATCAGCGTCTGGCCTTGCGGCGGCAACTTGCCGAAGCGGTCAACGATTTCTTCGAGCAGGCTGTCGATCTGGTCGGCGGTCTTGGCGGTGGCCAGTTTTTTGTAAAAGCTCAATCGCAAATGCACATCGCCGCAGTAGTCGTCGGGCAGCAACGCCGGCGCATGCAGATTGATCTCGGTGGCCACGCTCAGCGGGCTGAGCAGGTCGGGCTCGATGCCGGCTTTAAGACAGCGCACGGCTTCAGACAGCATCTCGTTGTAAAGCTGAAAGCCGACTTCCAGCATATTGCCCGACTGGTTCTCGCCCAGCACTTCGCCGGCACCGCGAATTTCGAGGTCGTGCATGGCAAGGTAAAAGCCCGAGCCGAGTTCTTCCATCTGCTGGATCGCGTCTAGCCGCTGGCTGGCCTGCTTGGTCAGGCCTTCGATGTCGGGCACCATCAGGTAGGCATAGGCTTGGTGGTGGCTGCGGCCCACGCGCCCGCGCAACTGATGCAGCTGCGCCAGGCCAAATTTGTCGGCGCGCGCCATGACGATGGTGTTGGCGCTGGCCACGTCAATGCCGGTTTCAATGATGGTCGAGCACAGCAGCAGGTTGTAGCGCTGCGCCACAAAGTCTTTCATCACGCGCTCGAGCTCGCGCTCGGGCATCTGGCCGTGCGCCACCGCAATGCGGGCTTCGGGCAGCAGGACTTCTAGCTTTTCGCGGCGGTTCTGGATGGTGTCGACCTCATTGTGCAAAAAGTAAACCTGCCCGCCGCGCTTGAGTTCGCGCAGCACAGCTTCGCGGATCACGCCATTGCTCTCGCTGCGCACAAAAGTCTTGATGGCCAGGCGCCGCTGCGGCGCGGTCGCAATCACGCTCAGGTCGCGCAGACCTTCGAGCGCCATGCCCAGGGTGCGCGGAATCGGCGTGGCGGTGAGCGTGAGCACATCGACCTCGGCGCGAAAGGCCTTCATGGTCTCTTTGTGACGCACGCCAAAGCGGTGTTCCTCGTCAATGATGAGCAGCCCCAGGCGTTGGAACTTCACGTTCTGGCTGAGCAGCTTGTGCGTGCCGACGATGATGTCGATGGTGCCGTCGGCCACACCCTTGATGGCAGCGGTGATTTCCTTGGCCGAGCGAAAGCGGCTCATCTCGGCCACCTTGACCGGCCATTTGGCAAAGCGGTCCACCAGCGTCTGGTAATGCTGCTCGGCCAGCAGCGTGGTGGGCGCCAGCAGCGCCACCTGTTTGCCGCCGGTGATCGCAATGAAGGCCGCTCGCAGCGCCACTTCGGTTTTGCCAAAGCCGACGTCGCCGCAGACCAGCCTGTCCATGGGCCGCGGGCTGATCATGTCCTGAATGACGGCATGGATGGCGGCGCGCTGGTCGGCGGTTTCTTCAAAGCCGAAGTCGTTGGCAAAGCTTTCGTAGTCGTTGGGTGAGTAGCGAAAGGCATGGCCCTCGCGAGCGGCGCGGCGCGCATAGATATTGAGCAGCTCGGCGGCAGAGTCGCGCACCTGCTCTGCGGCGCGGCGCTTGGCTTTCTCCCATTGGCCGCTGCCCAGGCGGTGCAGCGGTGCTTCATCGGCGCTGACGCCGGTGTAGCGGCTGATCTGGTGCAGCTGACTGACCGGCACATACAGCGTGGCTTCGTCGGCGTACTGCAAGTGCAGGAACTCGCTGGAGCCCTGACCCAGGTCCATGTTGATCAGACCCTTGTAGCGGCCAATGCCGTGCGCGCTGTGCACCACCGGGTCGCCCACTTTGAGCTCGCTCAGGTCCTTGATCAAGGCCTCGACGTCACTGACCTGCTCTTGTTTTTTGTGGCGCCTGCGGATGGTGACGCCGGCGGCGAACAGCTCGGTTTCGGTGACGAAGTCGATATTTTTTTCAGGCCAGCTAAAGCCCTCTGCCAGCGCGGCGGTGGCGATGCCCAGTTTGGCGTTGCTGGTCTGAAAGTCTTCCAGCGAGTCGAAGGCCGGCGGCGACACATTGCTGGCGCGCAGAAAATCGAGCAGGCTTTCACGCCGGCCGTCGCTTTCGGCCAGGATCAGCACGCGGTGCGAGGTGGCGGCCATGTGCTGCTTGAGTTTGGCCAGCGGGTCTTCGGCGCCGCGCACCACCGACATCTCGCCTAGCTTTTGAAAATGCGCGCTGTCGGCGACATCTGCGGTGGCGGTGCGCAGCGCCAGTTGGGCGTAATGATTGGCCCGGCCGTAAAACTCTTCAATGCCTAGAAACAGCGACTCCGGCGGCAGCGCCGCGCGCTCGGGCACCCCTTGCACCAGACGGTAGCGGTCTTTGGTGTCCTGCCAGAAACGCTGGAACGCGGGTTCCAGGTCGCCGTGCAAGACCACCGTGGCGTCTTCAGGCCGGCTGCCCAGGTAGTCGAACACCGTGGCAGTTGCTTCAAAGAACAGCGGCAGGTAGTACTCGATGCCGGCAGTCGCCACGCCGTTGCCCATGTCTTTGTAGATGCGGCTCTTGGTCGGGTCGCCGTCCAGCAACTCGCGCCAGCGGTTACGGAACTTGGCGCGTGCGTCGTCGTCCATGGGGAACTCGCGGCCCGGCAGCAGCCGCACTTCAGGCACCGGGTACAGGCTGCGCTGGCTGTCGGGGTCAAAGGTGCGGATCGAGTCGACCTCGTCATCGAACAGGTCCACCCGGTAAGGCACCAGCGAGCCCATGGGGAACAGATCAATCAGGCCGCCGCGCACGGCGTATTCGCCGGGGCTGACCACCTGCGTGACATGGCTGTAGCCCGCCAGCGTGAGTTGGGCTTTGAGTTTGGCTTCGTCGAGCTTTTGCTTGACCTTGAACTCGAAGGTGTAGCCGGCCAGAAAGCTGGGCGGCGCCAGGCGGTACAGCGCCGTGGTGGCCGGCACGATGACCAGGTCGGCGCCACTGTCCTTGTCGCGCTGGCTGATGCGCCAGAGCGTGGCCAGGCGCTCGCTGATCAGGTCCTGGTGCGGGGAAAAGGCGTCATAGGGCAGGGTTTCCCAGTCGGGAAACAGCACGCAGCGCAGTGCCGGGGCAAAAAAAGCGATCTCATCGAGCAGGCGCTGCGCCGTGCTGGCGTCGGGCGTGACGATGGCCGTCAGCCGACCTTGCGCTTTGTCGCGCAGACCCAGGCGGGCCAGCAGCAGGGCGTCGGCCGAGCCTATGGGTTGCGGCAAGGTGAAGCGTTTGCCGGGGACAAGTTTGGGTAAATCCATGAATGCTCAGCTAGGACCGGAGTATCGAAAAAATGCAGCGCCAATGGCAAACACCCCACGCCGGCCGACGGGGGGTGCAGGGCTGATTTTAGAATCTATGATCGCCCAATGAGTACCCAGACCGTTAAATCATTGAAATCAGACACGCCCGACTTGGTTTCTGTCCCACCGGCCCGTGTGTTTGTGCTCATTCCCTGCGCTGGCACTGGAAGCCGTGCGGCTGTCTCCGGCGCCCCTCATCTGGCCAAACAATACCAGCAGCTTGCCGGTCAGCCCATGGTCGTTCACACGGTGCAGGCTTTTCGGGCCTTGGGTACTGCGCTGGCCGGGCTCTGTGTGGTGATTTCCCCGGACGATGCTGACTTTGAATCGGTATTCCCGGGCTTTGGTTGGCCCGGCGAAACCTTATTTCGCTGCGGCGGCGCCACCCGTGCAGACTCTGTGCGCCAGGGTTTAGATGCCTTGCTGGGCACCGCTGGTACGGCCGCCCGCCGGGACTGGGTGCTGGTGCATGATGCGGCGCGTTGCCTGGTCACGCCAGCGCAAATCCGGCAGGTGATCGCAGCGTGCCAACATGATCCCGTAGGCGGCCTGCTGGCGCAACCGCTGGCCGACACCCTCAAAGTCCAAGCGCCGGCCGAACGGGCAGACGCAGACCCGCGCGTTAGCGCCACGCTGGAGCGCGGCGGTAAATGGCTGGCGCAAACGCCGCAGATGTTTCGCGTGGGCGATTTGCTGGACGCCTTGCTGGCGGCCCAGGCTCGCGGCTTGGCGGTGACCGACGAGGCCAGCGCCATGGAAGCGCTGGGTTTGTCACCCCGGTTGGTGCGCTCTGGCGCGCACAACCTGAAGATCACTTACCCTGAAGATTTTGCGCTGGCCGAGGCGCTGCTGCAAAGCCGTCGCCATTGACGCGGCGCTTGGCCCTTGAAGACACTGACTGGTTTGACTCATGAACTTGCCTACGCTTACCCCCGCAGCCACCAACGCCGCTGAGCAGCCCGTCTGCGCCTTTCGCATCGGCGAGGGTTGGGACACGCATGCTTTGGTGGCGGGCAGAAAGCTGATTCTGGGCGGCGTGCAGGTGCCGCATGAGCGAGGTCTGCTCGGTCATTCAGATGCCGACGTGCTGCTGCACGCCATCACGGATGCCTTGCTGGGCGCGGCGGCGCTGGGCGACATCGGGCGGCATTTCCCTGACACCGATGCGCGCTTCAAGGGCGCTGATTCGATGCGTCTGCTGGTCGAAGCCGCCGCTCTGGTGCGCCAGGCGGGTTGGGCCATTGGCAACATTGACAGCACCATCATCGCTCAGGCGCCCAAGCTCGCACCCTACATTCCGGCCATGCAGCGTGGTATTGCCACCGCCTTGGGCCTGGCTTTGGATTCGGTGAATGTGAAAGCCAAAACGGCTGAAAAAATGGGCCCGGTAGGCGAGGGCCTGAGCATGGAAGCGCGTGCCGTGGTGCTGCTGCAGCGCTGAGAGCCAGCGCTCAAGCGGCTTTGCGCTAGCGCGCGTACACGCAGCGAAAGCCGATGTACACCGCATAAAACCCGGCCGGCTTGTAGGCTTGCACATCGGCTTTCATGTTGAAGGCGCCGTACCACCAGGAGCCACCGACCGTTCTGCGCTCATCGCCTTTGGCGTCGCTCGTCCATTCCCAAACGTTGGCCCCCATGTCGTAGAGCCCGTTGACGCCGGGCCGGGTGGCTCCGGCTGGGGCTGCACGCGGCCAGGGGTCGGGCTCGCTGGTGTTGGCGCCTTGCGGACTGTCGCCAGTGGTCCAGGGGTATGTTTTGCCTTTGACCCAGGGTTTTTCGGGTGCGTCGCGTAATTCAGTGAAGCCGGCGCTTTGCCATTCGGCGCCTGTCGGCAGTCGCCCGCCGGCCCAGCGGCAATAGGCCTGGGCCTCGGCAAAGTCCAGGTGCACCGCTGGCAAATCTGCACTGGCGGGCTGTCCATCGGGTGCACGCCAGGACCAGCCGGGGCGGCGTTCCCAGCCGGCACCGAATTCGAAACCGCCTCCTTCTTTTTCTGCCCGGGTCACGGTGCCTGTGGCGCGCACATAGCGCTCAAACTGACCGATAGTGACCTCTGTGCGGTCGATGGCAAAAGCCGGCAGCCGTACCTTGTCGCCGACTTGGGCCAGTGCGGCGCTGGTGCAGAGCATCAAGCCCGCCAGGCTGGTTCGCCATGAAAAAAGTGCAAGCTGGGTGTTCATGTTCTGCAAGGTCTCAAATAAAAAAGAAACATTGTGAAATGGTGTTTGCTAGGGAAGGTCTGCATAACCCCCGCCACAGCGGGCGTTGAGGTTTAAAAGTTCATCCAATGAAACACGAAGTGCGATTTCACCGAAATTCAGAGCATTCGGGCTGTTTCGCAGGCCCTTTTCAGGCCTCTTTCGGGCACTTGCCCGCTGTGCACGCGCACTCATCCCCTTGCACCCAGCAAATGTCTTCGCGCCATCCA
>JAIPDA010000114.1 GCA_021737905.1 Rhodoferax sp. | reverse complement strand
CCCTACACCAGCGGCCCACAGTGGCTGGCCGCGCACGTGCTGCAGGGCCGCCATGTGCTGGCCGTCGCCGGCACCCACGGCAAGACCACAACAACGGCCATGCTGACCTGGATTCTGGAGCAGGCCGGCCTGCAACCGGGCTTTCTGATCGGCGGCGTTCCACTGAATTTTGGCGTCTCTGCAAGACTAGGTCAGGGTCGCTGCTTTGTCATCGAAGCCGACGAGTACGACACCGCATTTTTCGACAAGCGCAGCAAGTTCGTGCACTACCGCCCGCGCACGGCGGTTTTGAACAACCTGGAGTTTGACCACGCGGACATTTTTGACAATCTGGCGGTGATCGAGCGGCAGTTTCATCATTTGCTGCGGACCGTGCCTGCGCAGGGCCGGGTGGTGTTCAACGCCGAGCCAGACAGCCTGGCCCGCGTGCTGGCCCAGGGCTGCTGGAGCGAGCAAGTCGGCTTCGGCGCAGGCGCGCAAAGCGGTTTCAGCGCCGACGGGGAGCCCGATGACTTTGCCGTACTCAAGGCCGGTGAAACAGTCGCCCGGGTGCGCTGGTCTCTGACCGGCGTACACAACCAGCTCAATGCACTGGCAGCCATCGCCGCAGCCGAGCACGTGGGCGTGCGCCCTGCCGATGCAGCCCTGGCCTTGTCCAGCTTTGAGAACGTCAAGCGCCGCATGGAAGTGCGTGGCATTTTGACGCGCGAAGGCGGCAACATCACGGTCTATGACGACTTTGCACACCATCCGACGGCGATCCACACCACCATAGACGGCCTGCGGCGTCAATTGAATGCGCAAGGACAGAGCTCAGCGCGCATCCTGGCGATCTTTGAGCCGCGCAGCAACACCATGAAACTGGGCACCATGACGGCGCAGCTGCCCTGGAGCCTGGAACAAGCCGACCTGGCTTTTTGTCATGCAGGCGGCCTGGACTGGGACGCCAGGGCTGCGTTGGCCCCCATGGGCGCGCGCGCGCAGGTGGCTGGCGATATCGCGTCCGTGCTGGCGCAAGTCAAGGCCGCGGCTCAGCCGGGCGACCACTTGCTGTGCATGAGCAACGGCGGCTTCGGTGACATTCACAGCAAACTGCTGGCCGCACTGGCCGCTTGACGATGGATTCCTGCTTGCGCAGGAATGACGGAAAAAATGCGCCGCCCTCGCAGGCTCAATCCGTCCTACCCGCAGAATTCTCGTCATCCTTGCGCATGCGGGGATCCATCCCTGTTCCTTCTGGCACGCTCAGAGCGCGCGGCGTGCCAAAACGGCTTGCGACAAACCTTCGAGCAGCTTGAGTGAGTCCTCCCAGCTGATGCAGGCGTCGGTGATGCTCTTGCCGTAGGTCAAGGCACTGGCGTCGTCTTTGCCCGGTGTGAATTTCTGAGCCCCTGCATGGAGGTGGCTCTCCACCATCAGGCCGAAGACCTGCTTGGAGCCGCCGGCCACCTGAGCGCCGATGTCACGCGCCACTTCGAGCTGTTTTTCGTGCTGCTTAGAACTGTTGGCATGGCTGCAATCGACCATCAGCGTGGCCGGCAATTGCGCAGCGTCCAGGTCTTTGCAAGCGGCAGCCACGCTGGCAGCGTCATAGTTGGGCGCCTTGCCGCCGCGCAAAATCACGTGGCAATCGCGATTGCCCTTGGTTTGCACAATCGCCACCTGCCCGTTTTTGTGCACAGACAAAAAGTGGTGACCGCGGGCCGCCGCCTGGATGGCGTCGGTGGCAATGCGGATATTGCCGTCGGTGCCATTTTTAAAACCAATGGGCGCAGAAATACCCGAAGCCAGCTCGCGGTGCACCTGGCTTTCGGTGGTGCGGGCACCGATGGCGCCCCAGGAAATGAGGTCGCCAATGTACTGCGGCGAAATCACGTCCAGAAACTCGCTGCCGGCGGGCAGACCCAGCCGGTTGATATCGATCAGCAACTGACGCGCAATGCGCAGGCCTTCGTCAATGCGGTAGCTCTCGTCCAGGTAGGGGTCGTTGATCAGGCCCTTCCAGCCCACGGTGGTACGGGGCTTTTCAAAATACACGCGCATCACGATTTCCAGCGTGCCGGCGTACTTGTGCCTTTGCTCGACCAGCCGGCGCGCGTACTCCAGCGCGGCAGCCGGGTCATGGATGGAACAAGGGCCGATGACCAACAGCAATCGGTCGTCGGTGCCGGCCATGATGTTGTGAATGCTCTGGCGGGTTTGGGTGATCAGCGACTCAACCGGCGTAGCGCTGATCGGGAAAAAGCGGATCAGATGTTCCGGCGGTGGAAGCACGGTGATGTCCTTGATGCGTTCGTCGTCGGTCTGGCTGGTTTTGTCGACGGGACGGGCATACCAGCTCTCGCTGGTGGTCTGGATGGGGGCATTCATGACGGACTTCCTTGGGGTTGAACTAAAGAATCGGATCCACAAAAAAAAACCGCCGGGGGTCCGGCGGTTTTGGAGATTCAGCTGCGTTGGGGGTGCTTACGCAAGGATCTCTCTACCGCCGGTGGCGCTTGAGAAGCTAAAGTAAGCAAAATAAAATGCGGCTGAATGCATTAATGAAATGTAGCACAAGCTCAACAACGGGGCCTTAAGCGGTGCCGCCCACGGTCAAAGCATCGATGCGCAAAGTCGGCTGGCCGACGCCGACCGGCACGCTCTGGCCCTCTTTACCGCAGGTGCCCACGCCACTGTCCAGCGCCATGTCATTGCCAATCAGGCTCACGCGCTTGAGCGCCTCGGGGCCGCTTCCCACGATGGTCGCGCCTTTGACAGGGTACAAAATTTTGCCGTTTTCAACCCAGAAAGCCTGGCTGGCCGAGAACACAAACTTGCCCGAGGTGATGTCCACCTGACCACCGCCGAAGTTGGTGGCGTACAAACCTTTTTTCATGCTGGCGATGATTTCGGCGGGGGCTTTGTCACCGCCCAGCATGTAGGTGTTGGTCATGCGCGGCATCGGCATGTGGGCATAACTTTCACGCCGGCCATTGCCGGTGGGCTTGACGCCCATCAGGCGGGCGTTGAGCGAGTCCTGAATGTAGCCCTTGAGAATGCCGTCCTCGATCAACACATTGCGCTGGCTGGCATTGCCTTCATCGTCCACATTGAGTGAGCCTCGGCGCTCGGCCAGCGTGCCGTCGTCGAGCACCGTCACGCCTTTGGCAGCCACGCGCTGGCCGATGCGGCCGGCAAAGGCACTGGAGCCTTTGCGGTTGAAATCACCTTCAAGCCCGTGGCCAATGGCTTCGTGCAGCAAGATGCCAGGCCAGCCGGGGCCGAGCACCACGCTCATCTCGCCGGCCGGGGCGGGCCGGGCTTCGAGATTGGTCAGCGCAGCCTTGACCGCGTCATCCACATAGGCATTGATCTGCGTTTCATCGAAGTAAGCCAGGCCGAAGCGGCCGCCGCCGCCGCCAGAGCCGACCTCCCGGCGGGCCACACCGGCGATTTTTTGCTCGGCAATCACCGTCACGCTCAGGCGCACCAGCGGCCGCACATCGGCTGCCAGTGTGCCGTCAGCACGCGCCACCAGCACCACGTCGTATTCGCTGGCCAGGCCGGCCATGACCTGCACGATGCGCGGGTCCTTGGCCTTGGCGAGTTTTTCAACCCGCTCCAGCAACTTGACTTTGGCGGTGCTGTCCAGGGTGGCAATCGGGTCAATGTCCCGGTAAAGCGAACGGCTGCCGGCGACCTTGCGCGCCGGGGTCTTGACACGGCCGGCCCGGTGGGCAGCAGAGATGGTGCGCACGGTGCGGGCGGCATCGAGCAAGGAGGCTTCGGAAATATCGTCCGAGTAAGCAAACGCCGTTTTTTCACCGCTGATGGCGCGCACACCAACACCCTGGTCGATGCTGAAGGAGCCGGTTTTGACAATACCCTCTTCCAGGCTCCAGCCTTCGCTGCGGGTGTACTGAAAGTAAAGGTCTGCGTCGTCCACGCCATACGTCGAAATTTCGCCGAGGGCGCGGCGTAGATGAGCTTCGCTCAGGCCGAACGGTGCCAGCAGGAGTTTGTCGGCAATTGCCAGGCGCTCAGCCGTGGCATCTGCATGCACACGGGCGCCTGGAGCCGACACAGCATGTTGAGCTCGGGACGGGGGGGAGGATTTGAGTGAAACCATGGCCGCATTGTAGGCAGTCGCCCTTGTCCTTGGGGACTTAAGGGCAGACGCCCGGAGCTGGCTCTGCGGCCCTACTCAGGACTGTATGAGCCGCTTGGACTTGGCGATCGACATCAAAATGCCCAGCGCCAGGCCCAGGGTCACCATGGCGGTACCGCCGTAACTGATGAAAGGCAGCGGCACACCAACCACCGGCAAGATACCGCTGACCATGCCCATGTTGACAAAGGCATAGGTGAAGAAAATCATGGACACCGCGCCGGCCAGCAGCCTGGCAAACAGCGTGGGCGCTTCCAGCGCAATCGCCAGGCCGCGCAGAATCAAAAAGACAAATGCGCCTATCAGCATCAAATTACCGAGCAAGCCGAACTCTTCGGAGTAAGCGGCAAATATAAAGTCTGTGGTGCGCTCCGGAATGAACTCCAGATGGGTCTGCGTGCCGGCCATGAAGCCCTTGCCGAAAAACCCGCCGGAGCCGATCGCAATCATGCCCTGGATGATGTGAAAACCCTTGCCCAAAGGGTCGCGCGAAGGATCGAGCAAGGTGCAAATACGCTGCTGCTGATAGTCATGCAGCACCGGCCAACGCATGCCGTCAGCGCACAGTTGAGGCTCGTACCACACCAGCAAAGCGACCCCGACCAGCCCCAGCAAAACCGGCGGCACGATCAGTCGCCAGCTCAGGCCGGCAAAAAAGATCACCGCCAGGCCTGCCGCCAGCACCAGCAGCGAAGTACCCAGATCGGGCTGTTTCATGATGAGACCGACCGGCAAGGCCAGGAAAAAAATAGCCGCCAGAAAGTCCAGCGGGCGCAGCTGGCCCTCGCGCTTTTGAAACCACCAGGCCAGCATCAGCGGCATGGCGATCTTCATGATTTCACTGGGCTGAATCACCACCCCCAGATTGATCCAGCGCTTGGCCCCTTTTTTGGTCAGGCCAAACACCGCCACGGCCACCAAAAGCGCAACGCCCACGACATACACAGGGACGGCAAAAGTCATCAGGCGCTGCGGCGGTATTTGCGCCACCACGAACATGATGGCGCCGGCAATCAGCATGTTGCGGCCGTGGTCTACAAAGCGGGTGCCATGGTCATAGCCCGAGGAGTACATGATCAGCAGCCCTGCACAGGCGAGCAAAAACACCGCAAACGCCAGGGGTCCGTCAAAACCCTCTACCCAAGGGGCCATGCGGCGCAACAGTGAAGGTTTGTCAAATACGGCTGCCATGGCTCAATTATCCGTCAGGCAGGCGCTAACATCCTGGCATGACCGTGACCCATTTGCTGTATTTGCACGGCTTTCGTTCTTCGCCGCTTTCTGCCAAGGCCGTGAAAATGGCCGCCGCTGTGCAAGACCTTCACCCTGCCGTGCACTGGTGGTGTCCGCAGTTGCCGCCCTCGCCGCGCCAGGCCATGGCGATGCTGATGGCTGGCATCGCCGGCTGGCCCCGAGGCAGCATGGCGGTCGTGGGCTCTTCGCTGGGCGGCTTTTATGCCACCTGGATCGCCGCCCGAACGGGCTGCCCGGCTGTGTTGCTGAACCCGGCGGTCCATCCGGCGCGCGATCTAGCCCGCCACATCGGCGTGCAAAGCGCCTGGCACTCGCCGCAAGAAACTTTCTTTTTCCAGCCCGAATTCGTGCAGGAACTGCGCGATCTTGACGCCGGCACGCTGAGCCGCCCGGAACGTTTTTACACCCTGATTGCCAAAGGAGATGAGCTGCTGGACTGGCGCGAAATGAGCGCCCGCTACGCCGGCTCGCAAGGCCAGCTGCTCGAGGGCGGTGACCACGCCCTGAGCGACTTTGAAACGCACATCGACGCGGTGCTGGCCTTTCTAGCGCTGGCCTGAGCCACCGACCAGTTCGGCATGCGCATGGGACAATTCGGCTTATGCACACATTGTTTGAAGAAGCCGGCAAGTTTCTGGCCGGCCGCATCCTGTCCGAGTCCGACGCGTCTTTGCAGGTCGAACTCGACTCGGGCAAGCGGGTCAAGGTCAAAGCTGCCAACGCCCTGCTGAAATTTGAAAAACCGGCGCCCGCCGAACTGCTGGCGCGCGGCCAGTTGCTGAGCCTGGAGATCGACCTGGACCTGGCCTGGGAATTTGCCAGTGACGAGGAATTCGGCTTTGCCGACCTGGCGCGGGACTACTTCAGCGCCGACCCCAGCCAGGCCGCCAGCCTGGAGCAGCAGGCGGCCGCCCTGTTTCGCCTGTTTGAGGCCCCGCATTACTTCCGGCGCGCTGGCAAGGGCCGCTTCAAGAAAGCACCCGCCGAGATTTTGCAACTGGCGCTGGCCGGCATCGAAAAGAAAAAGCTGCTGGCCGCGCAAATCAGTGCCTGGGCCGAAGAACTGACCCAGGGCCAATGCCCGGCGCCCGTGCGCGAGCAGCTTTACAAGATTCTCTTCAAGCCGGACAAAAACAGCGCCGAATACAAAGCCGTGGTCGAGGCGGCGCGGGCCTCGCATCTGCAACCGCTGGACTTGCTGCAACGCGCAGGCGCCATCACCTCGGCCTACCAGTTTCACTGGAAGCGCTTTTTGTTTGAGAACTTTCCCAAAGGCACGTCCTTCCCGGCCTTGCAGGCGCCCGCCGCCAAGGACGCATTACCGCTGGCCGATGTGCGGGCTTTTTCCATCGACGACTCCAGCACCACAGAGATTGACGACGCGCTGTCGGTCCAGGGCCTGGGCAGCGGCACAGTTTCGCTGGGCATTCATATCGCTGCGCCCGGCCTGGCGGTGCAGCCGGGCAGCGCTATCGACCTGCTGGGCCGCGCCCGCCTGTCCACCGTTTACATGCCGGGCTACAAACTGACCATGCTGCCCGACGAGGTGGTGCAAAGCTACACGCTGCAAGAAGGCCGCAACTGCCCGGCGCTGTCGCTGTATGTCACGCTGGACGAAGCCACGCTCGAAGTGCGCGAAACCGTGACACGGCTCGAACAGGTGCCGATTGCCAGCAACCTGCGCCATGACCAACTCGACACGGTGTTCACCGAAGCGTTTTTTGAAGATGCCGTGGCCACAGGTGCGCCCGCGGCCGATGTGGCCTGGGGGCCGGAGCTGAGCTTTTTGCATCGGCTGGCGCGCTCGCTCAAAGCCCAGCGTGAAGTGGTGCGCGGCAAGCCC
This sequence comes from Rhodoferax sp., assembly GCA_021737905.1. Lineage (GTDB taxonomy): Bacteria > Pseudomonadota > Gammaproteobacteria > Burkholderiales > Burkholderiaceae_C > Polaromonas. The sequence continues at coordinate 121 of JAIPDA010000114.1, read as the reverse complement.
GAGAACTTCAACCGCCCCGACTACAACTTCAAACTCGACAACCCGGGCGGCGGCGAGCCGCTGGGCGAGGAAGCCGACAGCATCAGCATCCGCCAGCGCGGCGCGCCGCTCGATTTGATCG
>JAIPDA010000113.1 GCA_021737905.1 Rhodoferax sp. | reverse complement strand
AAGCCCGCCAGGCCGGCCCGTTGCTGCGCTTCAGTGCGGCCATGCATGCGCAGTCTGCAGCGCTCAAACAGTTTTTGTTTGGCAGCCTTTACCGCCACCCGCAGCTCATGGAAACCACCGGCCAAGCCCAGATCGTGGTGCGCCAGTTGTTCGAGGCCTACTCAGTTTGCCCCGCTGAAATGCCTGCCGTTCACGCGGCACGCCCGGATGCAGCGCGCGCTGTCGCAGATTACATCGCGGGCATGACCGACCGGTTTGCCGCCAAGGAGCATGAGCGCCTGACCGGTCTCAAACTGCTTCAAACGGGCTGAGCGCCGCAAGCCTTGCCGGCTGCTTTGCCCCAGGCGCCTTAACATGATGTTTTAAGTTCCAACCCGATGGCCCGCCAACCTCGTCTTACTGTTGCCGCGTACCCGCACCACATCATCCAGCGCGGCAACAACCGCCAGTTGATCGTGCTGGACGATGCTGACCGTCAGTTTTTACTGGCGCTGTGGCAGGCGCAAGCGCAGGCCTGTCAAGTCGCTGTTCATGCATACGTGTTGATGAGCAATCACTTTCATTTGCTGGTTACGCCCGATACAGCGGACGGCGTGCCCCGGATGATGCAGGCCGTTGGCCGCAGCTATGTGCGCTATTTCAACAACCGCCATGGCCGCAGCGGCACATTGTGGGAAGGGCGCTACCGATCGACGCTGATTGAGACCGAGCGCTACCTGCTGGCCTGCATGGTCTACATCGAACTTAACCCGGTGCGCGCAGGCCTGGCCGAGGCGGCGGCGGATTACCCCTGGTCCAGCCACCGGCACAACGCAGGAATGTCCGTAGACAAGCTGCTCACGCCCCATGCCCTGCTTTGGAGCCTGGGTAACACCCCTTTTGCGCGCGAAGCTGCTTACCGTGAACTGGTACGTGCCGGCGTTGCCCCGTCGCAACAGCAAGCGCTGACCAGCGCCACCCTCTCGGGCTGGGCTTTGGGCTCAGAGGCCTTCAAGCGCGCTTTGCAGGACAACACGCGCAGGCGCGTTGCGCCCGGCCAGCGGGGTCGCCCGCCCGGTACTGCAGCCACAGGCCCTAAAGGCTGAAGCCCTTATATCTGTCCCCAATTAATCTGGGGCGGCTGGATTTAAAAAATAAATGGGATCTGACCCCATTTATTTTGATTGGCATTGTTGTTGCACTGCACTATGCTCTTTCTTCGGTATTTTTTTGATCGCTTCCATTGATGGGGAACTGCCATGACCACGGCTGCTGAAATCAAGCATTTTGAACAACACGGTTTGTACTCGGGCCAAAACGAGCATGACGCTTGCGGTGTGGGCTTTGTGGCGCACATCAAGGGCCAAAAAAGCCATGCCATCGTCCAGCAGGGTCTGAAAATCCTTGAAAACCTGGACCATCGGGGCGCTGTCGGTGCCGACAAGCTGATGGGTGACGGCGCCGGTATCCTGATTCAGTTGCCTGACGCGCTGTACCGCGAAGAAATGGCGCTGCAAAGGATTGAGCTGCCACCGCCTGGCGAATACGGCGTGGGCATGGTGTTTTTGCCCAAAGAAAACGCCTCCCGTCTGGCCTGTGAGCAGGCCCTCGAGCGTGCGGTTCGCCTGGAAGGTCAGGTGCTGCTGGGCTGGCGCGATGTGCCGGTCAACCGCGACATGCCGATGTCGCCAACCGTGCGCGAAAAAGAACCCATCTTGCGGCAGATCTTCATCGGCCGCGGCAATGACGTGATCGTGCAGGACGCCCTCGAGCGCAAGCTCTACGTGATCCGCAAGACCGCCAGCGCGGCCATTCAAGACCTGCAGCTGACGCACAGCAAAGAATATTACGTGCCCAGCATGTCCAGCCGCACGGTGGTCTACAAAGGCTTGCTGCTGGCCGACCAGGTCGGCACTTACTACCTGGACCTGCAAGACCTGCGTTGCGTCTCGGCCCTGGGTTTGGTGCACCAGCGCTTTTCAACCAACACCTTCCCCGAGTGGCCGCTGGCCCACCCTTACCGCTATGTGGCGCACAACGGCGAGATCAACACCGTCAAGGGCAATTACAACTGGATGAAAGCGCGCGAAGGCGTGATGTCTTCGCCGGTCCTGGGCCCTGACCTGCAAAAGCTTTACCCGATCAGCTTTGCCGACCAGTCCGACACCGCCACCTTCGACAACTGCCTCGAGTTGCTGACCATGGCCGGTTACCCGATCAGCCAGGCCGTGATGATGATGATTCCCGAGCCCTGGGAGCAGCACACCACCATGGACGAGCGCCGCCGCGCGTTTTACGAGTACCACGCCGCCATGCTCGAGCCCTGGGACGGTCCGGCCTCCATCGTCTTCACCGACGGCCGCCAGATCGGCGCGACGCTGGACCGCAATGGCCTGCGGCCCTCGCGTTATTGCGTGACAGACGACGACCTGGTCATCATGGCTTCGGAGTCCGGCGTGTTGCCGGTGCCTGAGCACAAGATCGTGCGCAAATGGCGTTTGCAGCCCGGCAAAATGTTTTTGATCGACCTTGAGCAAGGCCGCATGGTCGATGACGAAGAGATCAAGGCCACACTGGCCAACAGCAAGCCCTACACGCAGTGGATCGAAAACCTGCGCATCAAACTCGACGACATCTCTGTCGTTGCTCCCGTGTTGCCAGCAGGGGCCGCGAACCGACTCGGCCGGGCGCAAGGAGCCGCCCCCAGCGAGGGGGGAGGCGAGCCACACGCAGTGGGCAGCCACGGGGTAGAGCCTTCTTTGTTAGACAGGCAGCAGGCCTTCGGTTTCACACAGGAAGACATCAAATTCCTGATGTCACCTATGGCCGCCAATGGCGAAGAGGCCACCGGCTCCATGGGCAATGACAGCCCGCTGGCCGTGCTGTCCAACAAAAATAAACCGCTGTACAACTACTTCAAGCAGTTGTTCGCTCAGGTCACCAACCCGCCCATCGACCCGATCCGCGAAGCCATCGTCATGTCGCTGGTGTCTTTCATCGGCCCCAAGCCGAACCTGCTGGACATCAACCAGGTCAACCCGCCCATGCGGCTTGAAGTCAGTCAGCCGGTGCTCAATGACGCCGACATGCAAAAGCTGCGCAACATCGAGGCCCACACCCAGGGCAAGTTCCGCAGCTACACACTGGACATCACCTACCCGCTGGCCTGGGGCCACGAAGGCGTTGAAGCCAAGCTGGCCTCGCTGTGCGCTGAGGCGGTGGACGCTATCAAGAGCGGCAAAAACATTTTGATCGTCAGTGACCGCGGCGTGAACGCCACGCAGGTCGCCATACCGGCGGCGCTGGCGCTTTCAGCAGTGCATCAGCACCTGGTCAAAGAAGGCCTGCGCACCACGGCAGGTCTGGTGGTGGAGACCGGCTCGGCCCGCGAGGTGCATCACTTCGCCGTGCTCGCCGGTTATGGCGCAGAAGCCGTTCACCCTTACCTGGCGATTGAAACGCTGGCCGAACTCTCGGCCGGTTTACCAGGCGACCTGAGCACTGACAAAGCCATCTACAACTACACCAAGGCGATCGGCAAGGGCCTGTCAAAAATCATGTCCAAGATGGGCGTGAGCACCTACATGAGCTACTGCGGCGCGCAGCTGTTTGAAGCCATCGGCCTGAACCGCGCCACCATCGCCAAGTACTTCACTGGCACCGCCAGCCAGGTCGAAGGCATGGGCGTGTTCGAGATCGCCGAAGAAGCCCTGCGCATGCACCGCGCAGCGTTTAGCGACGACCCGGTGCTCGCCACCATGCTGGACGCCGGCGGTGAATACGCCTGGCGCGCCCGCGGTGAAGAGCACATGTGGTCGCCCGATGCGATTGCCAAGCTGCAGCACGCCACGCGCGCCAACAACTGGAGCACCTACAAGGAATACGCCCAGCTGATCAACGACCAGAACCGTCGCCAAATGACGCTGCGCGGCCTGTTCGAGTTCAGGATCGATCCGTCCAAGGCGATCCCGATCGACGATGTCGAGCCGGCCAAAGAAATCGTCAAGCGCTTTGCCACCGGCGCCATGTCGCTGGGCTCGATTTCCACCGAGGCACATGCCACGCTGGCCGTGGCCATGAACCGCATAGGCGGCAAGAGCAACACCGGCGAGGGTGGCGAAGACCCGAACCGTTACCGCCAGGAACTCAAGGGCATCCCGATCAAACAAGGCGAGTCGCTCAAGTCCGTCATCGGTCACAAGCAGGTTGAAGTGGACTTGCCTTTGCAGGATGGCGATTCATTGCGCTCCAAGATCAAGCAGGTCGCCTCCGGCCGCTTTGGCGTGACTGCTGAGTACCTGGTGTCAGCAGACCAGATCCAGATCAAGATGGCGCAGGGTGCCAAGCCGGGCGAGGGCGGACAGCTGCCCGGCGGCAAGGTCAGCGAGTACATCGGCGCGCTGCGTTACTCGGTGCCGGGTGTCGGTTTGATCTCGCCGCCGCCGCACCACGACATTTATTCCATCGAAGATTTGGCGCAGCTCATTCATGACCTGAAAAACGTCAACCCGCGCGCCAGCATCAGCGTCAAGCTGGTGTCTGAAGTCGGTGTTGGCACCATCGCAGCCGGTGTGGCCAAAGCCAAGTCCGACCACGTGGTGATTGCCGGTCACGACGGCGGCACGGGCGCTTCGCCCTGGTCATCGATCAAGCACGCTGGCAGCCCTTGGGAAATCGGTCTGGCCGAAACCCAGCAGACACTGGTGCTCAACCGCCTGCGTGGCCGCATACGCGTGCAGGCTGACGGCCAGATGAAAACAGGCCGCGACGTGGTGATTGGCGCCTTGCTGGGCGCAGACGAATTCGGCTTTGCCACCGCACCGCTGGTGGTCGAGGGCTGCATCATGATGCGTAAGTGCCACCTCAACACCTGCCCGGTCGGCGTTGCCACCCAAGACCCGGTGCTGCGCCGCAAGTTCAGCGGCAAGCCCGAGCATGTCGTCAACTACTTCTTCTTTGTGGCCGAAGAGGCGCGCCAGTTGATGGCGCAACTCGGCATCCGCAAGTTCGACGATCTGATCGGCCGCGCCGACCTGCTGGACACGCAAAAAGGCGTCGAGCACTGGAAAGCCGGCGGCCTGGATTTCGGCCGCCTGTTCTACCAGCCGAATGTGCCGGCCGATGTGCCGCGCCTGCACGTGAGCGAGCAAGAGCACGGACTCGAAAAAGCACTCGACGTGCGCCTGATTGAGAAGTCCAAGCTCGCGCTGGAAAAAGGCGAGAAGGTCCAGTTCATCGATGTCGCGCGCAACGTCAACCGCACCGTGGGCGCCATGCTCTCGGGCGAACTGACCCGTCGTCATCCACAAGGCCTGCCGGACGATACGCTGCGCATCCAGCTCGAAGGCACGGGCGGCCAGTCTTTTGGCGCGTTTCTGGCCAAGGGCATCACCTTGTATCTGATCGGTGACGCCAACGACTACACCGGCAAGGGCTTGTCCGGGGGCCGTATCGTCGTGCGCCCTAGCATTGACTTTCGCGGTGAGTCGGTGAAAAACACCATCGTCGGCAACACCGTGCTGTACGGCGCCACCACCGGCGAGGCATTTTTCAGCGGCGTGGCCGGTGAGCGTTTTGCGGTGCGCCTGTCGGGCGCCACTGCCGTCGTCGAAGGCACAGGCGACCACGGCTGCGAGTACATGACGGGCGGCACCGTCGCCGTGCTGGGCAAGACCGGTCGCAACTTTGCCGCCGGCATGAGCGGCGGCGTGGCTTATGTCTATGACGAAGACGGCCAGTTCGCCACACGTTGTAACACTTCCATGGTCACGCTGGACAAGGTGTTGAGCGCGGCCGAGCAGACCCTCAACGACAAGTCCGGCTGGCACGCAGACGAGACCGACGAAGAACAGCTCAAGCGGCTTTTGCAAGACCACAACCGATGGACCGGCAGCAAGCGCGCGCGTGAACTGCTGGACAACTGGAACGAGGCCCGGCTTAAATTCGTCAAAGTATTTCCGAGCGAATACAAGCGTGCCCTGAGTGAGCGCAAAGAGCGCCAGTTGCTGGCCGCGAGTGACACAAGCCGCGCTCAGTTGTCTGGCAAGCCCGGCGCCGTCACGGCCTGATAAGCGCACGACCCCCTAAAAAAGTATCTGAGGACGGACATCATGGGAAAAATCACCGGTTTCATGGACTACGAGCGGCTTGAAGAGGGCTACATGCCCGTGCCCGAGCGCCTGAAAAACTACAAGGAATTTGTCATCGGTCTCGATGACCAGCAGGCCGGCCAGCAGGCCGCCCGTTGCATGGACTGCGGCACGCCTTTTTGCAACAGCGGCTGCCCGGTCAACAACATCATTCCGGACTTCAATGACATGGTGTTTCGCAAGGACTGGAAAAACGCCATCCAGACCCTGCACAGCACCAACAACTTTCCCGAGTTCACCGGCCGCATCTGCCCGGCGCCTTGCGAAGCCGCCTGCACGCTGAACGTGAACGATGACGCGGTTGGCATCAAGTCCATCGAACACGCCATCATCGACCGCGCCTGGGCCGAGGGCTGGGTCACGCCGCAGTTGCCCAAACACAAGACCGGCAAGAAAGTCGCCGTGGTCGGCTCGGGCCCGGCAGGCATGGCGGCAGCGCAGCAGCTTGCGCGCGTGGGTCATGACGTCACCTTGTTTGAAAAGAACGACCGCGTGGGCGGCCTGCTGCGCTACGGCATTCCCGACTTCAAGATGGAGAAAATCCACATCGACCGCCGTGTCGAGCAAATGAAGGCCGAGGGCGTGAGCTTTCGCTGCGGCGTGCTGGTCGGCGAGTTGCCCAAGGACAGCAAGGTCACCAACTGGGCCAAGGAAACCATCTCGCCGGCGCAACTTCAAAAAGACTTTGACGCGGTGGTACTCACCGGCGGTGCCGAGCAGTCGCGTGACCTGCCCGTTCCCGGTCGCGAGCTGGCCGGCATTCATTTCGCCATGGAGTTCTTGCCACAACAAAACAAGGTCAACGCGGGTGACAAGCTCAAGGACCAGTTGCGTGCCGAGGGTAAGCATGTGATCGTCATCGGCGGCGGTGACACCGGCAGCGACTGCGTGGGCACCAGCAACCGCCACGGCGCCGCCAGCGTGACCCAGTTCGAGCTGATGCCCGAGCCGCCGGTCGAAGAAAACCGCCCCATGACCTGGCCTTACTGGCCGATCAAGTTGCGCACCTCTTCTTCGCATGAAGAAGGTTGCGAGCGCGAGTTCGCCATCTCGACCAAAGCGTTCATCGGCGACAAAGGCAAAGTCACAGGCCTGAAAACCGTTCGCGTGGAGTGGAAAGGCGGCAAGATGCAGGAAGTTGCCGGCTCCGAGCAACTGCTCAAAGCCGACCTGGTCTTGCTGGCCATGGGTTTTGTGGCGCCGGTCAGCACCGTGCTGAAAGCTTTCGGTGTGGATGCCGACAGCCGCGGCAACGCCAAGGCCAGCACCGACTTCACGGGCGGCTACGCCACCA
>JAIPDA010000112.1 GCA_021737905.1 Rhodoferax sp. | reverse complement strand
AAGCGCTTGCGCAAAACCATGCCGGCATTGAACTCGGCCTTGACGCCGCCTTGCACTGCAATGATGACCAGACGCCCATCCTCGGCCAGACTCTCGACTTCACGCGCCACGTAACTGCCGGCGACCATGTCCAAAATGACATTGACGCCCTTGCCGTCTGTGAGCCGTTTGGCCTCCGCAGAGAAATCAGCTGTCTTGTAATTGATGGCGTGGTCAGCGCCGAGTGCCAAGCAGGCGGCGCATTTCTCGTCGCTGCCTGCGGTGGCGATGACTGTCGCGCCCAAGGCTTTGGCCATCTGGATGGCTGTGACGCCTATGCCGCTGGTGCCGCCCTGAACGAGCAGCGTCTCACCGGCCTGCAAGCGGACACGGTCAAACACATTGCTCCAAACCGTGAAGAATGTCTCGGGCAGTGAAGCCGCCTCGATGTCACTCAAGCCCTTGGGCACAGGCAGGCACTGGCCCACCGGCGTCACACAAAGTTCGGCATAACCGCCACCAGCCACCAACGCACAAACCCGATCACCCGGCTTGAACCCGGCAGCCGCCATGGCCGCAGCATCACCGGCGATGATCTCGCCCGCGACTTCCAGGCCGGGAATGTCTGACGCGCCAGGCGGCACCGGGTAAGTGCCGGTGCGCTGCAACACGTCGGGGCGATTGACCCCGCTGGCTGCCACGCGAATCAAGACCTCGCCCACACCGGCTTCAACGGATGCGCGCTCGCCCATCCGAAGCACTTCGGGTGCGCCGTAAGCGGTGATTTCAACAGCTCTCATGCGAGTTTGATTTGCAAGCTGACCGCACCGCCAGTCGTTCCAACCGGCGGCACTGATCAAGCGGGCTTAGCCGTGATCGTTCTGCTGGCCGGGACGGTCGAGCAGCGCCTTCATGGACAGCTTGACGCGACCTTTTTCGTCCGTCTCCATGACCTTGACGCGGATGATCTGGCCTTCCTTGAGATAGTCAGAGACTTTCTCGACACGCTCGTGAGCCATCTGGCTGATGTGCAGCAGGCCGTCTTTGCCTGGCAGCAGGTTCACCAGGGCGCCGAAGTCCAGCAGCTTGGTGATGGGGCCTTCGTAAATCTTGCCGATTTCGACTTCAGCGGTGATCCCGGCGATGCGGCGCTTGGCCTCGTCAGCCTTGGCGTTGTCGTTCGAGGCGATGGTGATGGTGCCGTCTTCCTCGATATTGATCTGCGTGCCGGTCTCTTCGGTCAGCGCACGGATGACCGCGCCGCCCTTGCCGATCACGTCACGGATCTTGTCCGGGTTGATCTTCATGACATACAGGCGAGGCGCGAAGTCAGACACCTCGGTCTTGGCCTCGCCCATGGCTTCTTGCATCTTGCCCAGAATGTGCATACGCGCTTCTTTGGCCTGGGCCAGAGCGACTTGCATGATTTCTTTGGTAATGCCCTGGATTTTGATGTCCATCTGCAGCGCGGTGATACCGAAGGTCGTACCAGCGACCTTAAAGTCCATGTCGCCCAGGTGATCTTCATCGCCCAGGATGTCGGTGAGCACAGCAAAACGGTTGTCTTGCTTGATCAGGCCCATGGCGATACCAGCCACGTGGGCTTTCATCGGCACGCCGGCGTCCATCAGCGACAGGCAGCCGCCGCAGACCGATGCCATCGACGAGGAGCCGTTGGACTCGGTGATCTCGCTGACCACGCGCATGGTGTAAGGGAACTCTTCTTTGCTTGGCAAGACGGCGATCAAAGCGCGCTTGGCCAGACGGCCGTGGCCGATTTCACGGCGCTTTGGCGAGCCCACACGACCGGTTTCGCCGGTGGCGAAAGGAGGCATGTTGTAGTGCAGCATGAAGCGGTCTTCGTAGTCGCCGCTCAAAGCGTCGATGCGCTGCGCGTCGCGCTCGGTGCCCAGCGTGGTGACCACCAAGGCCTGCGTTTCGCCGCGGGTGAACAAGGCGGAACCGTGGGTGCGTGGCAGCACAGAGTTGCGGATTTCGATGGCGCGCACGGTGCGCGTGTCGCGGCCGTCAATGCGCGGCTCGCCGGCCAGGATCTGACTGCGAACGATCTTGGCTTCAATGTCGAAAAGCATGCCTTCAACGGCCACGCCGTCGAATGCCACGCCGTCAGCTTTGAGTGCAGCCATGACTTCCGAAGTCACCACGCGGCAGGCTTGTGTGCGGGCTTGTTTGGCGCGGATCTGGTAAGCCGCTTCAAGTTTGGCAGCCGCCAGCTCATTGACCTTGGCAATCAGCGGCAGGTCTTTGGCAGGTGCTTCCCAGGCCCAGACGGGTTTGCCGGCGTCACGCACGAGTTCGTGGATGGCATTGATGGCGATGTTGCCCTGCTCATGGCCAAACACCACGGCGCCGAGCATGATTTCTTCAGACAACTGCTGCGCTTCGGACTCGACCATCAGCACAGCGGCTTCGGTACCGGCCACCACCAGGTCCATCTTCGAGTCTTTGAGCTGGGTCTTGCCGGGGTTGAGCACGTACTGGCCGTCGATGTAGGCTACACGGGCGGCACCGATCGGGCCGTTGAACGGAATGCCGGAAATCGACAACGCAGCGCTCGAAGCGATCAGCGCAGGAATATCGCCTTCGACTTCAGGGTTGAGCGACAACACATGAACCACAACCTGAACTTCATTGAAGAAGCCTTCAGGAAACAGGGGGCGGATCGGGCGGTCGATCAGGCGCGAAGTCAGGGTTTCGAACTCACTGGGACGGCCTTCGCGCTTGAAAAAGCTGCCGGGGATGCGACCGGCGGCGTAGCTTTTCTCCAGGTAGTCCACCGTCAGGGGGAAGAAATCCTGGCCGGGCTTGGCGTCGGTCTTGGCGACCACAGTAGCCAGCACCACAGTGCCGTCCATGTCGACGATGACGGCGCCACTGGACTGGCGGGCGACTTCGCCGGTTTCCATCGTGACCTTGTGCTGGCCCCACTGGAAGGTTTTGCTGACTTTATTAAACATGCTCATTGCGTTTGCTCCATTGAATCCGGGCGCATAAGGCTGCTACCCAATGCCCGGAGCGGGCCGGCTGAACACGATGCCATTCCACAAAATGCCTCAAAACCACCTGGAACCGGAGTTGTGAGGAGACTTACCTTGTGGAATGACACAGCGCGTGCTCTTTTTGCCTTGCTCCGAAGTAAAAAACGCCTGAGCTAGTGAACTAACTCAGGCGCTCTTGAAAGTTGTCAGTGCTTACTTGCGCAGGCCAAGTTTGGCGATCAGCGCAACATAACGGGGCGCATCCTTGGACTTCAGGTAGTCCAGCAGTTTGCGGCGACGGCTGACCATGCGCAGCAGACCACGACGGCCGTGGTGGTCTTTGGCGTGGGTCTTGAAGTGAGGCATCAATTCATTGATGCGGCCGGTCAGCAGGGCCACTTGAACTTCCGGGCTGCCGGTGTCGCCAGCCTGGCGTGCGTTGGCCTGAACGATGTCGGCCTTGATCGATTTTGCAATCATGGTTTTTCCTTTAGGAACTTGCGAACGGAGCAGTGTTCCCGAAGTGGGACTTGACCGCTGACCGCCGTGTTGATTGCCGCTCCGGCACAGGGCCGATTCAGCAAAGCCTGAGATTATAGCCCAGCGGGCGGCTTGTTTTGGGCCAGCCAGACGGCCAGCCTTTGCACCCCCTGGCGCAGGCGCTCAGGCTGCTGGCTGGCAAAACACCAGCGCAGCCAACCCTGCTCTGCAGGCTCAGTGCTGTTGGTAAATGCCGCACCCGGGGCCAGGCCCAGCCCTGCCTCGCCCACCAGGCGCTTGGCGGTGGCCAGGGAGTCCTGAAACTCAGGCCGTCCGGTCAGCCTGAAAAACGCGTACATACCGCCAGCCGCCGGCGCCAGCTGCACGCCCGGCAGCGCCTGCAACAGCGGCACCAGGGTGTCGCGGCAGGCCTTGAGATGCGCCACCACACGGGGCGTGACCTCGTCGGTGCGCTGCAAGGCCACCACGCCGGCGCGCTGCACAAACACCGGCGAGCAGGAGGTGTTGAACTCGATCAGCTTGCCCATGTGCGGCGTCATGTCGGGCGGCATCACCAGCCAGCCCAGGCGCCAGCCGGTCATCAAAAAGCTCTTGGAAAAGCTGTGTACCACCACCAGCCTGTCCTGTGTATCTGCAATGTCCAGAAAACTCGGCGCGCAACCGTTGGGCGTGGGTTCGAAATACAGCCGCTCATACACCTCGTCGGCCAGGATCCAGGTGCCGGTGCGGCGGCAATGCGCCAACAGGGTTTGCTGCTCGGCGCGGCTGAGCGTCCAGCCGGTCGGGTTGTTGGGGGCGTTGAGCACCAAGAGCCGTGTGGCCGGCGTGATGGCCGCCAGCAGTTCGGCCATGTCCAGCTGCCACTGCCCGTCCACCGGCCGCAAGCTGACGCAATGCACCTCGGCGCCCATGACGGCCGGCTGCGCCGTCAGGTTGGGCCAGACCGGCGTCACCACCACCACCCGGTCGCCGGCATTGACCAGCGCCTGCACGGCCAGCATCAGCGCGTTCACCCCGCCGGCCGTCACTGCTACGCGGTTCACGCCCACGGGCGCGGCACCTGCCGTGCGCAGGGCGCTGCAGTAACGGGAAATTTCCTCGCGCAGCTCGGGCAGGCCCAGGTTGTGCGCATAAAAGGTTTCGCCGCTGGTCAATGAATCAGCTGCCGCCTGCCGTATGAATGCCGGCGTCACTTCATCGCTTTCGCCAAACCAGAACTTGAGTACGTCATCCCGCCCCATGCCGGCATTGGCCACCTGGCGGATCATGGATTCTTCGAGGTTCAGAACGGCTTGGCGCATGGCAGAAGGCCTTTGTAAAAGAAAAAATTCAGTTCAAGCTCACGAAGGCCGGTTCATCTGGCAGTTGTGCGGCTGCTCGGCGCCGGTTTGCGAAATGGTTTTGATGACCCTGAAACCAAAGCCCGAACCCTCAACATCGAACTTCACACCGGGCGCGCCCTGCCGGTCCATCACCGCCACCCGCAGCGGCTGCTGAAACTGGTGGTCGGCCGCGCGCATGGCGCCGGCGAGACCAGACACATTGACGCTGGCTTTTTCCAGTTGCCGGGCCACGGCGGCAGCTTCCGTGCTGCCGGCTTTTTCGATGCTCTGGGTCAGCGCCTCCACCATGAGCTGCATGCGCATGTGCACATAGTCGTCTTGCGGCTTGGGATAACGCTGCCTGAAAGCCTGGTAAAAGCGCTCCGAATCAGCGCCCGGCGTGTTCGGAAACCAGTCGGCCACCGCAATCACCTTCCCAACACCGGCCTCGGCCAGCACACCGGGCACACCCAGCGCGTTGCCGTAAAAGGTGTAGAACTTGCCTTCAAAACCCACCTCCTTGGCGGCTTTGACCAGCAGCGTGAGGTCGTTGCCGAAGTTGCCTGTCAGCACGGCTTGCGCGCCGCTTTGTTTGATCTTGGCGGCGTAGGGCAAAAAATCCTTCACACGCGCCATCGGGTGCAGTTCGTCGCCAACGATCTGCACGTCAGGGCGCTGCAGGCTGATTTGCTTTTTGGCTTCACGCAGCACCGACTGACCGAAACTGTAATCCTGCCCGATCAGGTAAATGCTTTTGAGCGCCTTGTCGTCCTTGAGCACATCCATCAGCGCGGCCATGCGCATGTCGGCATGCGCGTCAAAACGAAAGTGCCAGAAGCTGCACTTTTCGTTGGTCAGGGCCGGCTCCACCGCCGAGTAATTGAGAAACAACACCCGCTTGGCCGGCTCGCGCTCGTTGTGCTTGTTGATGGCGTCAATCAGCACCGCTGCGGTGGCCGATGAATTGCCTTGGGCGATGACCCGGATGCCGTCGTCGATGGCTGAGCGCAGTGCTGCCAGCGCCTCTTCGTTCTGGCCCTTGTTGTCGTAACGCTCGATGCGCAGCGCTTGCGCACCAGACTGCAGCTTGACGCCGCCACGCGCATTAACGCGCTCAGTGGCCCACACCAGATTGCGAAAGACCGCTTCACCCGTGTTGCCGAAAGGACCGGAAAGGCTTTCAATCAAGGCGATACGCACAGCTGGCGCGGCGCTCTGAGCCGCAGCCATGCCAGGCAAGCCGGCCGCAAAGGCCATCAGGCCAAGGGCCAGAAATTTCAGGCCATGTTTCGAAATAATGTGCATCAGGCAGTAAAGGGATTGGGGTTGCAAAGCGCCACAGCGCCGCGGGTGATGTCGGCCAGCGGCCAGCGCGGCTTGACGTCAAAAGTGTAGGCCGTCTGCAAATCTTGCAGCCCGGCCTGCAAACGCATACCGGCGGCCAGCGCGATCATGGCGCCGTTGTCGGTGCACAAATGCAGCTCGGGGTAGTGCACACGAATACCGCGCTGCTTGCAAACAGCATTGAGCTGACTGCGCAAGGCGGCGTTGGCACCCACGCCACCAGCCACCACCAAACGCTTGAGGCCGGTCTGCGTCATGGCGCTCATGGATTTTTTCACCAGCACTTCGACAATGGCCGCCTGCGTTGAGGCGGCCAGGTCGGCCTTGCGAGTCTCAAGCTCTTCACCCAGCTTTTTAGCCTGCGTCAACACCGCGGTTTTCAGTCCGGCAAATGAAAAATCAAGGTCGCCGCTGTGAAGCAAAGGCCGCGGCAGTTTGAAGGCCGTGGCATCGCCCTGCTCTGCCAGCTTGGCCAGGTGCGGCCCGCCGGGGTAAGGCAGACCCATCAACTTGGCCGACTTGTCAAAGGCTTCACCCGCCGCGTCGTCAATGCTTTCGCCCAACAACTCATAGCTGCCCACCCGGTCCACCCGCATCAGCTGCGTGTGGCCACCCGACACCAGCAAAGCCACAAAAGGAAACTCCGGCGGATCGGCACTTAAAAAAGGCGAGAGCAAATGGCCTTCCAGGTGATGCACACCCATCACCGGCTTGCCCAGACTGGCCGCCAGCGCGCAGGCCACGCCAGCCCCCACCAGCAGCGCACCGGCCAGCCCCGGACCACGCGTATAGGCCACCACGTCCACCTCCGGCAAGCTGCGGCCGGCCTGGCCCATCACCTCGGCAATCAGCGGCAACACGCGGCGAATATGGTCACGGCTGGCGAGCTCCGGCACCACACCGCCATAGGCCTGGTGCATCTCGATCTGGCTGTACAAGGCGTGCGAAAGCAGCACCGGCACGCCTGTGCCCGAGGCATCTACCAGCGCCACGCCGGTTTCATCGCAAGAAGATTCCACGCCCAGCACCAGCCTGGCGGGGGCGCTGCCAGGGGAAGGAGTTGGGGGGGAAGAGGGGGCGGCAGGGGTCATACAGGGGAACGAGTTTAGGCCAGCGTCGGGGCAACTACGTGCAGGATCAATTCCGGCCCTTTACCGCGGGGGCCGCATGGCCAGCGTTTTTTTGCTTAGGGAACCTCTGCAAAACCCTGACAACGATACCGGCCTGAAAGGCGTTGAACGAAGATGAAACAAATCAGCCTTGCCAGCAGCGGATTCGAGCTTGTGACAAAGCGCACGCGCAAGCGTGTGTTTCTCGATGAGAT
>JAIPDA010000111.1 GCA_021737905.1 Rhodoferax sp. | reverse complement strand
AACCGTTCACCCTGAGCCTGTCGAAGTGCCCGCTAACCGTTCGCCCTGAGCCCATTAACCGTTCGCCCTGAGCCTGTCGAAGGGCCCGCTAACCGTTCACCCTGAGCCCCTCATCCGTTCCCCTTGAGCCCCTAATACGTTCGCCCTGAGCCCATTAACCGTTCACCCTGAGCCTGTCGAAGGGCCCGCTAACCGTTCGCCCTGAGCCTGGCTAAGGGTTCTTGCAACTTTCACCGTGACGCCACCACCCTACACCGGCCGCTTCGCCCCCTCGCCCACCGGCCCGCTGCATGCCGGCTCGCTGGTAGCGGCGCTGGCCAGTTGGCTGGACGCACGCGCCCACGGCGGGCGCTGGCTGGTGCGCATGGAGGATGTGGACACACCGCGATGTGTGCCCGGTGCAGACCAAACCATCCTCACGCAACTGGCCGCCTGCGGTCTGCAGCCGGACAAAGCGCCGCTGTACCAATCGGCTCGCGGCGCGCTCTACGAGGCTGCGCTGCAGCAGCTCATCACGCAAGGCCGCGCCTACCCCTGTGGCTGCACACGGCAAGACATCGCACAGGCGCAGGCGGCGGCCGGTCATTTGCGCGAGCGCCATGGTGATCTGGTCTACCCCGGTACCTGTCGGCACGGCCTGCAAGGCCAAGCGGCCCGGGCCTGGCGCTTTTTGACGCAGGCGGGCACGCTCCAATGGACAGACCGGCGCCTGGGCCCGCAGTCGCAAGATGTGCAGCAACAAGTCGGTGACTTTGCCCTGCGCCGGGCCGACAGGCTGTGGGCTTACCAGTTGGCCGTGGTGGTGGACGATGCCGCGCAAGGCATCAGCCACTTGGTGCGCGGCCAGGACCTGGCTGACAACAGCGCGCGGCAAATCCAGTTGCAGCGCGCACTGGGCCTGCCCACACCGCAGTACCTGCACACGCCGCTGGTGCTGGGTGCCAACGGCGAAAAACTCAGCAAGCAAAACGGCGCGCAGGCCCTGAACCTGAGCGACCCGCTGGCCGCGCTCAACCTCGCAGCCGCCGTGTTGGGCCTGGACGCACAGGCCGGCCTTGCGACCGATGCACTGAGGCACTGGACGCAAGCCTGGGCAGAGCGCTACGGGCACTAAAATCCCTCGGTGAACGATTCCACCCTCCCACCCGACCCACAGCCATTTATGCGCACTGTCCGCAGTTTTGTGCTGCGCGCCGGTCGTACCACCGCCGGTCAAGCCAAAGCATTCAGCGATGTCGGACCGCGCTTTTTGCTGCCCTACACTGCGCAGCCCCTGGACTTTGCGGCCAGCTTCGAGCGCCAGGCGCCGACCATTCTGGAGATCGGCTTTGGCATGGGCGAAGCCACCGCGCAAATTGCCGCGCTGCGGCCGCAAGACAACTTTCTGTGCTGCGAGGTTCACACGCCGGGCGTGGGCGCGCTGCTCAAGCGCGTGGCCGAGCAGTCGCTGACCAATATTCGCATCCTGCAGCATGACGCGGTCGAGGTGATTGACCACATGCTGCCGCTGGACAGCCTGGACGGCGCACACATCTTTTTCCCCGACCCCTGGCACAAGACCAAGCACAACAAACGCCGCCTGATCCAGCCGCCGCTGATCGCCAAGCTGGCCGCCCGCCTGAAACCCGGCGGCTACCTGCATTGCGCCACCGACTGGGCGCCGTATGCCCAACAAATTCTGGCAGTGCTCAGCGCAGAGCCGCTGCTGCGCAACACCGCAAGGCTTGAGGCCGGCGGCTACGCGCCCAAACCCGACTACCGGCCCCTCACCAAGTTTGAAAACCGCGGCCTCAAGCTCGGCCACAGCGTGTGGGACCTGGTGTTCACGCGTGTCTAGGTGAACTAGGTGAGCCAGTTGCCTGTGCACGGCCTGCCCACAAAAAATGGCGTAGGCCCGAGCTGCGTCGGCCTGCCCGCAGGCAATTGGCGCACCATCACTGATTTTCTGGTTGAGCGCTTTCCCGCCATCAGCCGTGAGGTGTGGCTTGAGCGCATGGCTCACCAGCTGGTGATAGACGAATTCGGGGGGCTGGTCACCCCAGAGCGGCCTTATCCCGGCCCTATGCGCATTTACTACTACCGCGCCGTTGATGTGGAGGCGCGCATTCCGTTTGAAGAGGCTGTGCTGTACCAGGACGACCATCTGGTCGTGGCCGACAAACCGCACTTTCTGCCCGTCACGCCCTCGGGCCAATACCTGCAAGAAACCCTGCTGGTGCGGCTCAAAAAGCGGCTTGGC
This sequence comes from Rhodoferax sp., assembly GCA_021737905.1. Lineage (GTDB taxonomy): Bacteria > Pseudomonadota > Gammaproteobacteria > Burkholderiales > Burkholderiaceae_C > Polaromonas. The sequence goes on along the minus strand of JAIPDA010000111.1, from coordinate 5,291 downwards.
ATTGACACCTTGATTCCGATTCACCGCATTGACCGCGAAACCGCCGGGCTGGTACTGTTCAGCACGCAGCCGGATGAGCGCAATGCCTATCAGGCCATGTTCAGAGACCATGCGGTGAGCAAGCACTACGAGGCCATCGCACCCTGGCGGCAAGATTTGACCTGGCCGATCACCCGCAAAAGCCGGATCATTGAAGACGAGCCATTCTTCAGGCAGCGCGAAGTGCCGGGCCAGCCCAACAGCGAAACCCATATGGATGTGATTGAAAAAAATGGCGACCTGGCCAGGTACGCACTGAGCCCGGTCACGGGTAAAAAACACCAGTTGCGCGTGCACATGAACGCCCTGGGCTTGCCGATTTTGAATGACCGGATGTACCCGCCTGTGGCCGAGACGCCCGATGACGACTACCGCTTGCCGCTGCAATTGCTTGCCAAATCGATTGCGTTTACCGACCCGATAACTGGCCAAGCGCGGCATTTTCAAAGCCAGCGCACGCTGGCGTGACAGGCTTTGAAAATGCGCTGACAAGGGGTTCTATGGTTATTTCGCATCATTGAGAAAGCGCCTTGTCTTTCAGCGAAAATAGTGGATTGCATCCTGTCCAAGCCTTCTCAATCCTTCCCTGCCCAGAAAGCACCCCAACATGGCTTATTTTTCTTTTCAAAACATCAAATCATTGCTGGGCATCGCCGCTTTAACGGCAGCAAGCGCTTTGACAAGTGCCTCGTACGCGCAAACTGTTTTTCGCGTCACCACTATCCCCGAAGAAGCGGCCACTGAGCAGACCCGCAAGTTCGGCCCGATTGTGAAATACCTGGAGAGCAAGCTGGGTCAAAAAGTGGAGTTCATTCCTGTGTCTGACTACCCCGCTGCCGTAGAAGCGCTGGTCAACAAGCAGGTCGACATGGTCTGGTTTGGCGGCTTTACCTTTGTGCAGGCCAGCGTGCGTTCAGGCGGCAAAATTGTGCCGATTGCCCAGCGCGAAGAAGACACCAAGTTTCAATCCGTGTTCATCACCAAACCTGGCTCAGGCATCAAAACGCTGGCTGACCTCAAAGGTAAACAGGTCAGTTTTGGTTCGCAATCCTCGACGTCTGGGCATTTGATGCCGCGCAGCTTTTTGCTCGACGCCAAAATTGACCCTGACAAAGACTTCAAGCGCGTAGCTTATTCGGGCGCGCACGACGCCACCATTGCCTCTGTTGTCAGCGGCAAGGTTGACGCTGCTGCGCTTGACATCACCGTTTGGAACAAGTTTGTGAAAGAAGGCAAAGTGTCAGACAAAGACGCGGTGGTGTTCTTCACCACGCCGGGTTACTTCAACTACAACTGGTCAGTGCACGCAGACATGCCAGCTGCCCAACGCGAACGCGTTAAAAAAGCGCTGCTGGACATAGACCCCAAGACACCTGAAGGCAAAGAAATTTTAGATTTGAACCGTGCGAGCAAATACATAGCCACAGTGCCCGAGAACTACCGCGGCATCGAAGCCGCTGCCCGCAGCGCTGGCTTGCTGAAATAAACAGACCCGTCCACAGACTGATTAGCAAGGTGCAGGTTCTTCTGGCCGATGTATCGGCGCGCCATCCCGCAGCCAAAGGCAATGTGCCAGATGCGCTGCGGCATGTCTCTTTGAAAGTGCAGTCAGGCGAGCAAGTGGCCATCATTGGTCCGTCCGGCGCGGGCAAAACCACCTTGCTGCAATTGACTGCTTGCGCATTAAAACCCACGACGGGGTCGCTCAAGCTGGGCGACGTGGACCCCTGGGGTTTAACTATCCGCGGGCTTCAAAAGTTGCGGGCGAGCTTATTTTTGGCCCCGCAAGTGCCACCTTTGCCGCCGCGCCAGCGTGTGGTCACGGCGGTGCTGGCGGGACTTTTGCCGCAAATGGGTATATGGGCGAGCCTTCGCAACCTGTTTTATCCCAAGCATATTGAAACGGCTGATGCAGCCCTGGCCAGGTTTGATTTGGCTGACAAGCTTTTCGAGCGGGTTGACCGCTTGTCGGGCGGTGAGCGGCAACGTGTCGGGCTGGCGCGCATTTTGGCGTCGAACGCGCAGTTGCTGCTGGTTGACGAGCCGCTGTCAGCGCTGGATCCAGCGCGCAGTGAGCAGGCCATCCAAGCACTGACCGATATCGCGGCCGAGCGCGGCGCAACGCTGGTGGCGACCTTGCACCACGTTGACATGGCTCTGCGCTCATTTCCGCGCATCATTGGCATGCGCGATGGTCAGCTTGTTTTTGATCTGCCTGCTGCACAAGTTTCACCCCAGCACCTGCATGACTTGTACGCGCAGCACTTGCATGAGCTCGACGGGCCGCCAGTGGCGGCTGATCATGTGCCCGATGCGCCGTCAGTTCCTGCAGCAATGCACTGCCGCTGATGCAGACGGTGCTTTCGCGAAACCCCCAGCGCGAACCCTCCAAGCGCGACCCGGCCTGGATGGGCCGCCTGTTCTGGCTGGTGGCTGGCGCGGCACTGCTGTGGCCTGCGCTTGTACTGACTGAATTCAAGGTCTGGACACTGTTTGAGGCCAGCAATTTAAAGCCGACCTTGAAGTTTTTAGGTGACTTCTTTCCGCCCAAAATAGAAGGTGAATTTTTACTGCTGGTCGCCAAGGAAACCTGGCGCACGGTTGCCATTGCCACCGCCGGTATAGCGCTGGCACTGGTGCTGGCCGTGCCGCTGGCGCTGCTGTCGGTGCGGGTTTTGTCGGTGTCCGCGTTAACCGGCAAGATGAACAGGCTTCCCGCGGCGTTGCGCACACTGCTGCGCTGGGTCATGGTGGTGCTGCGCAGCGTCCCAGAATTAATTTGGGCGCTGGTATTTGTGCGGGTGGTGGGCCTGGGGCCAACGGCGGGCGTGATCGCGATTGCGCTGACCTACGGCGGTATGTTGGGCAAGGTCTATGCCGAAATTCTGGAAAGCGGCGATGCGCAAGTCACGCAGAGTTTGCTGCGCAACGGCGCGGGGCGCCTGCAAGCGTTTTTTTACGGCCTGCTGCCACAAAACGCTGCAGAGTTGACCAGCTATTCGGTGTACCGCTGGGAGTGCGCCATCCGTTCGTCGGCCGTGCTGGGTTTTGTGGGCGCAGGTGGCTTGGGTCAGCAAATGGACGCGTCGATGAAGATGTTCAATGGTTCTGAAGTCGCCACCATGCTGATTGTTTTTATGTTGCTGGTGTGGCTGGCAGATGCCACCAGCGCTTGGTTGCGTCAAGAGCTGGGCTGAGCATGCAAACGTCACGCGTACCACCCCCTAAGATGCCGCCGCCGCTGTTTGCTGCGCGCTGCAAGGCATGCTGGTTTGTGTTCGGTCTGGTCTGCCTCACAGTTGCCAGCTTTTGGACACTTGACCTGAAGTGGGCGCAGTTCTTCAGTGTGGATGCTGCTCGCCGAATGGGCAAGTTTGTTGGCGAATTGTTGGTGCCTGAAACCAGCAGCCAGTTTTTGACCAAACTCGTTTGGGCTGCGCTGGAAACGCTGGCCATGAGCGCACTGGGCACACTGCTGGCGGTCATTTTGGGCTTGGCCCTGGCCGTGCCGGCCAGCAAAACCCACCAGGACGACCCAGCCCGCTGGCGCGGCATCAGCCGCGCGGTGTTGAATATGCTGCGCAGCATTCCTGAGCTGGTGTGGGCAGCGCTGCTGCTGATCAGCGCGGGCTTGGGGCCACTGGCCGGTACGCTGGCTTTGGCGCTCCACACCTCAGGCGTGCTGGGCCGCTTGTTTGCTGAAAGCATTGAAAACGCGGGCGCCGGCCCGGCGTTGGCGCTGCGTTGTCGCGGCATCAGCGAGGCCAAAATTTTTTGGTACGCGACTCTGCCGCAAATCTTGCCGCAACTCGCCAGCTACACCCTGTACCGCTGGGAAAACAATATCCGCGCCGCCGCAGTACTGGGCGTGGTGGGCGCTGGGGGCTTGGGACAAATGCTTGCCTTTCACATGGGCCTGTTCCAGATGGGTGAAACAGGCAGTATTTTGCTGGCCATGCTGGTGCTGGTGGCGCTTGTCGACGCCCTGAGTTTTGCCAGCCGCCGCTGGATGTCAGCGTAGGCCATCAGCGACTGAATCAACGGCTACAGCCAGCGAATAGTCAAACCCGCTCTGTCACCCAGGCCTGAACCGAAGCCAGCGCTGCGTCGATCTTGGCGGGCTCGGTGCCGCCGGCCATCGCCATGTCGGCCTTGCCGCCGCCCTTGCCGCCCACCTGCTGAGCCACAAAGTTGACCAGCTCACCAGCCTTGACCTTGCCCGTGCTGTCAGCGGTGACGCCAGCAGCGATCTGCACCTTGTCGCCGTCAACTGCGGCCAGCACGATGACGGCGGTTTTCAGCTTGTCTTTGAGCTTGTCCATGGTCTCGCGCAAGGTCTTGGCGTCAGCGCCTTCGAGGCGCGCGGCCAGCACTTTGAGGCCCTTGACGTCAACGGCTTGCAGCATCAACTCGTCACCCTGGCTGGAAGCCAGCTTGCCCTTGAGCGCGGTAACTTCTTTTTCCAGGCTGCGCATCTGCTCGAGTATCTGGCCGATGCGGCCCTGCAACTCGTTCGGGCTGGCTTTGAGCGACGACGCGGCGGCCTGCACAGTGTCTTCCAGCGACTGCAAATAAGTCAGTGCGTTGGCGCCGGTCACGGCCTCAATGCGGCGCACGCCCGCGGCTACGCCGCTTTCGCCCACCACCTTGAACAGGCCGATGTCACCGGTGCGACCCACATGGGTGCCGCCGCAGAGTTCTTTACTGGAACCGATGCTCAGCACGCGAACGGTCTCGCCGTACTTCTCGCCGAACAGCATCATGGCGCCGGTTTTTTGGGCCGCTTCGATGCCCATCACGGCGGCGTCGGTGGCGGCATTGGCCAGAATTTCAGCATTCACCAGCGCTTCAATCTCGCGAATCTGCGCGTCGGTCACAGGGGTGTTGTGCGTGAAGTCAAAGCGCGTGCGATCGGCGTTGACCAGGCTGCCTTTTTGCTGCACATGCTCGCCCAGCACTTCGCGCAAAGCCTTGTGCATCAGGTGGGTGGCGCTGTGGTTGCGCACAGTGGCAGCGCGCACATCGGTGTCAACCCTGGCGGTGACAGCGTCGCCGACCTTGAGCGCGCCACTGGCGAGCGTGCCATGGTGGCCGAACACGTCAGACTTGATTTTGAGCGTGTCGTCCACCGCGAACACAGCACCCGCCGCCAGCAACTGCCCCTGGTCGCCCACTTGGCCGCCGCTTTCTGCATAAAAAGGCGTGGTGCTGAGCACCACGACACCGTTCTGGCCGGTCTGGAGCGCGGGCAC
>JAIPDA010000110.1 GCA_021737905.1 Rhodoferax sp. | reverse complement strand
GTAGATGGGCTTGCAACGGGCAATATCTTCTGCACCCATGGGCAGGATGTCAGTGATCGCACCATCGAGCTCGTAGCCGGTGCACAGCTTCAGGGTCTCGATACCGTCGAGCACGTCCAGCTTGGTGATGCACAGGCCTGACAAGCCGTTGACCTGCGCCGAACGTTTGAGCAGCGCCGCGTCAAACCAACCGCAACGCCGACTGCGCCCGGTGGTCACCCCTTTTTCTGCGCCCACCGTGCTCAGGTGGTAGCCCACGGTGCCTGGCTTTTCCCAGTCGAGTTCTGTCGGGAAAGGGCCACCGCCAACGCGGGTGCAATAGGCCTTGGTGATGCCCAGGATGTAGTGCAGCATGCCCGGCCCCACGCCGGCACCGGCAGCGGCATTACCGGCCACGCAGTTGCTGGACGTGACAAAGGGGTAAGTGCCATGGTCGACGTCGAGCAAGGTGCCCTGCGCGCCTTCAAACAGCAGGTTGGCGCCGGCGCGGTGCGCGTCATTGAGCTCGCGCGAGACGTCGGCCATCATGGGCTTGAGCAGCTCGGCGTGGCGCATGGCCTCGTTGTAGACGGTGTCGAAATCAATGGCCGGTGCATTTAAAAAACCGGTCAGGATGAAGTTGTGCAGCTCGAGCAACTCGCGCAGCTTGGTGGCAAAACGCTCAGGGTATTTCAGGTCCTGTACGCGCAGGGCGCGCCTGGCGATCTTGTCTTCGTAGGCGGGGCCGATGCCGCGGCCGGTGGTGCCGATCTTGGCGATACCGGCTTTTTCTTTGGCCGCTTCGCGGGCGATGTCCAGCGCCGCGTGAAACGGCAGGATCAACGGGCAGGCTTCGCTGATGCGCAGGCGCGAACGCACCTCCACACCGGCTTTTTCCAGACCTTCGATTTCTTCAAACAGCTTGGCAGCTGAGAGCACCACGCCATTGCCTATGTAGCACTTCACACCCGGGCGCATGATGCCGCTGGGGATCAGGTGCAAGGCGGTTTTGACGCCGTTGATGACCAGGGTGTGGCCGGCGTTGTGGCCGCCCTGAAAGCGCACCACGCCTTGCGACATCTCGGTAAGCCAATCGACCAGCTTGCCTTTGCCCTCGTCACCCCACTGGGTTCCGACGACCACGACGTTGCGACCCGCGGCTGCGGTGTTTTTATTTATCATTTCAGGGTTACTTGCTCGTAAAAGTGGACAGGATGAGGCGGTCAAGCCATCAGGCAGAAGTCTTGGTCAATGATTGAACAACCCACAAGCCGGCAGCTTGCACCAGTTCTCTGTCGCAATCGAATTCATTGACCTCATGTTCATGGCCGGGCAGCACACAGGCGACCGTTTCACCTTGGGCGCGCAAGCTGGCAATAGCATGGCGCAGGCCAGCGTCTACGCCCCAGGGCGCACGCACCGCCGCCCGCAAGGAGCGCGCGGGCAAGTTACTGACCAGCTCTTTGAGATCGAGGCTGAAGCCGGCGGCAGGCCTTCTGCGGCCAAACACGGCGCCGACCTCGTCATACCGGCCACCACGGGCCAGTTCTGCACCATCACCATAAATGGCAAAGCGCGTGCCGCTGTAATAGGCATAACCGCGCAAGTCAGCCAGGTCAAAGCCCAGCTTCACATCGCCGCCAAGATGTCGCACTTGCGTGGCCAGCCAGCGCATGCCTTCGATCGCTTGCAGCGCACCGGGTACCCGCTTGAGGGCACGTTCAGCATCGCTCAAGACCTGCTCGTCGCCGTAGAGCTGAAGCAAAGCTTTCAAACCATCGGCAGAGGCTGTAGAAATACCGGGCTCGGCCGCCAGCAGGCTGGCCAGTTCACTCGCGTCTTTGTCGGCCAATGCAGCATGCAGGCGGGCCAGTGCAGCAGGGCTGCTGATGCGGGCGTCGGCCAACAAGCTGCTGACGATGCGCACGTCGGCCATGTCCACCGACAAGGTGCCGATACCGGCTGCACGCAAGCCTTCCAGGGCCAGCAACTGGACTTCAAGGTCGGCTTCGAGACCGGCATGGCCGAAGATTTCAGCGCCGAACTGCAGCGGTTCGCGCGTGGCGTGCGGACGCTCAGCGCGCGTGTGCAGAACCGGGCCGCAGTAGCAAAGCCGCGCCACGCCGGTGCGGTTGAGCAAATGCGCATCAATGCGGGCAACTTGGGGAGTGGTGTCGGCGCGCAAGCCCAGGGTGCGGCCGGAAAGCTGGTCGACCAGCTTGAAGGTTTGCAGGTCCAGCGCCTCGCCGGTACCGGTCAGCAGCGACTCCAGGTGCTCTAGCAGCGGCGGCATGACCAGCTCGTAGCCGTAGCTGCGGGCCGTGTCCAAAAACAGGCGGCGAAGTTCTTCGATATGACGCGCCTCGGAGGGCAGTACATCGGCAATTTGATCCGGCAATTGCCATGATGACGACCAGGCGGACATGCGTTACTTCAGATGAGCTGTAAAAAAGCGATTTTACCGGTGCTTGCACTCGGTTTTGGACCGGCGGCACGGAAAAGCTGCGCAATCAGTCGCCAAAGCAGCGCAGACCGGAGCAACCGGGCTGCGCTGTGTAGCTTTTCAGCTTATTTTTTGGCTGGGGCGGATCCGCCACCGGAGCCGCGCATGGCCTTGAAGAAGTCCGAAGACTGGTCCACCACCATCACATCGCTCTTTTTGTTGAAGCTGGCCTTGTAGGCGTCCAAACTGCGGTAGAACTGCGCAAACTGCGGATCGCGACCGAAAGATTCGTTGAACAAGGCAGCGGCTTGCGCATCACCCTCGCCTTTGACTTTTTGTGCATCGCGGTAAGCGTTGGCAATAGTGACTTCGCGTTGACGATCTGCGTCCGCGCGGATTTTTTCGCCCTCTGCGGCGCCGGTTGAGCGCAGCTCATTGGCCACGCGTTTGCGCTCGGCTTCCATGCGGCGATAGACAGACTCGGTGATGGCCTCGACATAGTCCACGCGCGTGATGCGCACATCGACCACGTCCACACCCCAAGGCTTGGCACCACGCACCACCTGCAAAACTTCGGCCTTGACGTCAGCCATCAGAGCTTCGCGCTTGAGAGAAAGCAAATCTTTCACAGTGCGTTTGTTGATCTCTTCCTGGAAGGCATTGCGAACCACTCGGTTGAGTTGGTTGGCACCAGCGCGCTCGTCAAGGCCCACATTGCGGATGTATTCAGATGGCTGGGAGATGCGCCAGCGCACGTACCAGTCGATCACGACTCGCTGCTTTTCAGCTGTCAACATGGGCTCGGCATCCGTGCTGTCCAGGGTGAGCAAACGCTTGTCGATATAGGACACATTTTGAAATGGCGGCGGCAGCTTGAAGTTCAGGCCAGGCTCGGTGATCACTTCTTTGATCTGTCCGAGTGCGTAAACCACACCGAACTGGCGCTGGTCAACGACAAACAACATGGAACTGAGCAGCACCAGGGCCACCAGCAGCGAAGAAGCTAAAAATCCTAATCTGTTCACGGTGTGTCCTTAGCGAGTGCGTGCGTCACGGGCGCGCGTGTCAGCCGGGGGGGGTGGCGGCAAGGCAGGTGCCGGCACAGGGTTGCCAGGCGGGGCAATCAAAATATCTGAGCCCGTGGCACCCTGAGCACTCATTTGAATGATCTTGTCCAGCGGCAGATACAACAGGTTGGAACCCTGCCGGGACTCGACCATCACCTTGGTAACGTTCGAATACACCTGCTGCATCGCGTCGGTGTACATGCGGTCACGCGTGACTTGCGGTGCCTTCTGGTACTCAGTCAGCACAGAGCGAAAGCGCTGCGCATCACCCTGGGCCTGCGCCACAATCCTGGCCTTGTAGGCTTCAGACTCTTCTTTGAGTCGCGAAGCCGAACCGACGGCGCGCGGAATCACATCGTTGGCATAAGCCTGTGCGTCATTTTTGGCGCGTTCGCGCTCTTGACCGGCTTTGAGAACATCGTCAAACGAAGCTTGAACCTGCTCGGGCGGACGCACACCACTTTGCTGTAAATTGATGCCGACAACTTCCACACCCACCTTGTAGCGGTCCAGGATGGTTTGCATCAGGTTGCGCACCCGGGGGCCGATCTGGTCACGCTCTTCGGCCAAGGCGGAGTCCATGCGCATTTTGCCGACGACTTCACGCACAGCCGTTTCAGCGGCCTGCACCACGGCACCAGCAGGATCTTTGCTCTCAAACAGGTAGGCGCGGGCATCGCTCAAGCGGTACTGCACTGCAAATTTAATTTCAACGATGTTCTCGTCTTCGGTCAGCATGGCCGACTCACGCAGGCCGGTAGCTTTGATGACCGTGTCACGGCCCACATCGACCGAGCGGATCTGAGTGACCACCACCATCTCGTGGCGCTGCACCGGGTAAGGTAGGCGCCAGTTGAAGCCGGCACCGACTGTGGCCTTGTAACGGCCGAACTGGGTAATCACCGCTTGCTGACCCTCTTGGACGATGAAAAAGCCGGTGCCCAGCCAAATCAACACTGCGATGGCCGCAATCAGGCCGACACCGATACCGGCGCTTTTCATGTCCGGCTGAAACCCGCCACCACCACCTGAAGGTCCGGCAGGGCCACGGGGACGGCCACCACCGCCCTTGATGCCGCCCAGAAAACCGCTCAGCTTGCGGTTGAAATCACGCCAGAGCTCGTCCAGATCCGGCGGGCCCTGGTTGGCACCACGGGGTTGCGGCTGCCTCGGGGGCGGCGGAGCCGGAGAATCTTCAGGCCTGGCTTCAGGCTTGGGGCCACCTTCGGCGGGCGGGGACTTGTCTTCGTCGCGACCCCAGCGCGGATCATTGAGATTGAACATGCCGAGCGCACGCTGTTTCAGGCGTGCGGGCAAGGCCGTTATCGTCTGGAGCACAGGGAACAGATTCATGGATCGATTTCTCTTGTTATTTGTTAACAGTGACATTGTGCCTAATTAGGCAACAGCCTCTGGCGTCAAAGGGGAATCCTCGCCAAGCGAGGAGCCTGCCAAATCCGCCAGCAATTGCCTCAACACAGGCAGACCTTCCCCGGATTGCGCACTCACAAAGACACGTTGCAGACTGCGAGGTGACTCAGTTTCAGGGTCATTAACCTCGAACATGTCCACCATATGGAGCGGCCAGCGGGCATTTTCAAGCGCGTCGAGCTTATTAAAGACCAGCAATTGCGGCACCCCGCCGGCTCCGATCTCGGTCAGCACGCGCTGCACTTGCTCTATTTGCGCCAAAAAATCAGGATTGGAGCCGTCCACCACGTGCAGCAGCAAGTCCGCGTCAGCCGCTTCCTGCAGCGTCGCCTCAAAAGCATCAATCAGCCCGTGCGGCAGATCGCGGATGAAACCCACCGTGTCGGACAAGGACACCGAGCGCGCAGCGTCACCCAGGTAAAGCTGACGCGTGGTGGTGTCCAGCGTGGCAAAAAGCTGGTCTGCGGCATAGGCTCTGGCTTTGACCAGGGCATTAAAGAGCGTCGTTTTCCCTGCGTTGGTGTAGCCAACGAGAGAGATAGAAAAAGCGTTGCGCCGGTCGCGTTGCTTGCGCTGGGTCTGCCGTTGGCGCTTGACTTTGGTCAGACGCTCCTTGGTGCGCTTGATGGACTCACTGATCATGCGTTTGTCGAGTTCGATCTGCTTTTCGCCCGGGCCGCCGCGCACGCCGGCGCCGCCGGTTTGGCGCTCCAGGTGCGACCAGCGCCGCACCAACCGGGTTGAGAGATATTGCAAGCGCGCCAGCTCGACCTGCAGCTTGCCCTCGTGGCTGCGGGCGCGTTGGGCGAAAATCTCGAGAATGAGAAGGGTACGGTCGTTGACCGGCATGTCCAGCGTGCGCTCTAGGTTGCGCTGCTGGGCCGGGCTCAGCGACTGGTCAAACAGCACTTCGGTTGCGCCGACCTCGCGGGCCATCATTTTGATTTCTTCGGCTTTGCCGGTGCCCACGAAAAGCGCCGCGTCGGGCGCTTTTCGTTTGCAGGTCATGCGAGAAACAGGGGTCAGGCCCGCCGTCTGGGCCAAAAGCCCCAACTCTTCGAGATGTGTGTCGAAATTCGGCAGGCCGAAATCAACACCGATCAAAATGACGTTGGTGAAAGCTGCGGGGCGCAAGTCCACAGGGCTTAGCTAGCTGGGCTTTCGTCGGACTCGGAGGTGCTGAAATTCACAGCGCGTCCGGGCACGATGGTCGAGATAGCGTGCTTGTAAACCATCTGGGTGACCGTGTTGCGAAGAAGTACAACGTATTGGTCAAAGGACTCAATCTGACCTTGCAGTTTGATGCCGTTAACGAGGTAAATCGACACCGGCACATGTTCGCGGCGCAGGGTGTTAAGAAAAGGGTCTTGCAAGAGCTGACCTTTGTTGTTATTGCTCACGATATTCTCCGTGTTTCAGAGTGAGTTGATGAAGCCTTACCTTACCACAGCACTTTCTGGCAGGCGGCCAGGCCTAGTCCGATTCCTTGCCCGAAAAAGGGTTGCTCGAGGTCTTCATCTGGATTCGCATAGGCGTGCCGACCAGGTCAAACTCTTTGCGAAATCGCCCTTCCAGGTAGCGCTTGTAGGACTCGCTCACGTGCTCCAGCGAGTTGCCATGAACAATGATGATGGGCGGGTTCATGCCGCCCTGGTGCGCATAGCGCATCTTGGGGCGGAACATGCCCGAACGCTGCGGCTGCTGGAACTGCACCGCTTCGAGCAGCAGCCGTGTCAGCACCGGTGTGGACATCTTGCGGTTGGCCGAGGCGTGAGCCTGGATGATGGATTTCCAGACCGGCGCCAGACCCTGGCGCTTGATGGCCGAAATGCGGTGGATGGAGGCGAACTTGAGAAAACCCAGCCGGGTTTCGATGGAGCGCTCCAGGGTTTCGCGCTGGTAGCTGTCCACCGCGTCCCACTTGTTGATGGCCAGCACCACAGCGCGGCCCGACTCCAGGATGTAGCCGGCGATGTGCGCGTCCTGGTCGGTCACGCCCTGGGTGGCGTCCAGCAGCAGCAGCACGACGTTGGCGTTTTCGATGGCTTGCAGGGTCTTGACCACCGAGAATTTTTCGATGGCCTCAAAGACCTTGCCCTTGCGGCGCAGGCCGGCGGTGTCGATCAGCTCGAACTTCTGGCCGGCGCGCTCAAAAGGCACAGAAATAGCATCGCGCGTGGTCCCGGGCAGGTCAAAGGCCACCAGGCGCTCTTCGCCCAGCCAGGTGTTGATCAGGGTCGATTTGCCGACGTTGGGGCGCCCGGCCACGGCCAGCTTGATGACGGTCGGGTCTTCCGGTTCACCGAGCTCGTCCGGGTCGGGCAGGTGCAAGGGCGCCAGCGCCATGTCCACCAGCGTGCGCATGCCCTGGCCGTGCGAGGCCGACACCGGCAGCACCTCGCCCAGACCCAGTTCAAAGAATTCAGACAGTTGCACACCCTCTGTCATGCCTTCGGCCTTGTTGGCCGTCAGCACCGTCGGCTTGCCGAGCTTGCGCAGGTATTTCGCAATGTCGTGGTCCTGAGCGTCCAGCCCGGCCCGGGCATCGACCACAAACGCCACCACATGGGCTTCGGCCACGGCCTGGCGGGTCTGCTTGGCCATTTCTTTGTAG
>JAIPDA010000109.1 GCA_021737905.1 Rhodoferax sp. | reverse complement strand
CAGCAAATTGCCTTCGACGCGCTCGGCAAAAAAATGCAGGGTACGCTGGCCTTCTTCGCCGGGCGCAACCTGCAGGCTGTGCTGCTGCAAGCGCTGGGCAATCCAGGCCGGCAGGTGGCGGCGATCCACCGGGTCCAGCCGGAGGGTCACACCAAAGCTCTCGAGCGCGCCAAACCAGGCGCTCTTGGTACTCAGGCTGTCGAGTTTGGGCAGCAGCACCAAAGTCAGCGTAGCGTCGTCACCCTGGGCGCGCTCGGCGATTTGCTGCAAGGCGACCGAGCCGTCTTTGCCGGGCTTGCCGCTGGGAATGCGGATTTCTACAATTTGCTTGTCGGCAAACAGACTCAGTGAGCCGCCGCTGGCCAGCACCTCGCTCCAGTCGAAATGGGCGCCGGCCACAGTGTGCACTGTGCGTTCGGTGTGGCCGAGCTGGCGGGCATGGGCGCGCAGCGTGTCGGCGCATTCCTGCACCAGCAAGGGCTCGTCGCCATACAGCGTGTAAAGGCTTTTGAGCCCGCGCTGCAGGTGTTCAAAAAGTTGCGCGCTGGCCAGTTGCATGGGGCAATCTTACGCCCGGCGTTTTTTAAAACGCGCGCACCGAAGACAGCCGGCGCATGATTTGCTGAACCATGTCGCTTTGCATGTCGCGGTACAGCAAAGCTTCTTCATTTTCTTTGGCCAAGGCAGCGCTTTCGTTGTAGCTGATGTCGCGCTGCTGTTGTACATCGGCCAGTTCTATCAATTCCTTGTCCCGGGGCGTGCGCAGCCGGAAAGAACAAAGCATGCGCAGCTGGAACTCCCGCACCTGACCCGCGCTGCTGGTGCCCAGCACGGTTTTTTCGCGCTGGTCAGTCAGGACATCCAGAATCACGTCGGCTTCCAGCATTTGCTGCGGGTTGGTGATCACGCGCAGCGCGTTGTTGGCCGTCAGGGCACGCCGGAGGTCGTCGCCCAGACTGGAGCCCGCCGGCGCATTGACATAGATGGATTTGAAGGCGAAATTAGGCGTGCCGCGAAGGCGAAAACCGCAGCCGGCAGTTAGCAAAGCGCCCGCACCAGCCAGTGACAACATGAGGCGACGTTGCATGGTCTGAACTCCTTTTTAGACAACAACATTCACAAGCCGGCCCGGCACAACAATCACTTTCTTGGGGGCAGCGCCATTGGCCGCGCGAATAAAGGCTTCGCTGGCCAGTGCCGCGGCCTCTATGGCGGACTTGTCGGCGCCGGCCGGCACGGTCAGGGAGCCGCGCAGCTTGCCGTTGACTTGCAGCATGAGCTCGATCTCGTCTTGCACCAGCGCGGCAGCGTCGACCTGCGGCCAGGGCGCGTCCAGCAAATCGCCGACAGCGCGCGCAAAACCCAGCTCGGCCCAGATCGTGTGAGTCAGGTGCGGGCAGGCGGGGTACAGCAGGCGCACCAACAGCGACACGCCTTCGCAGCGCAGGGCGGCATCGCCGTCGCTGCCATCAAAGGCGAAATCGTCCAGCGCGTTCAGCAGCTTCATGCAGCCGGACACCACGGTGTTGTATTGCATACGCTCGTAGTCGTAACTCACTTGCTTGAGCACCATATGCATTTCGCGGCGCAGCTTTTGGCCCTCGACGCGCAACGGAGCTTGGCGAAGGTCGCGTGACGTGGCTGCGCGCAGCGCGTCTGCATGCTTGTGCGCAAAGCCCCAGACGCGGCGCAAAAAGCGGTAAGAGCCTTCAACACCGGCGTCGTTCCACTCCAGCGTAGCCTCAGGCGGTGAGGTGAACATGGTGTACAGACGCGCCGTGTCAGCGCCGTATTTTTCAATCAGGTCTTGCGGATCGACACCATTGTTCTTGCTCTTGCTCATGGTGCCCACACCCTCGTAGGTGATCAGCGTGCCGGCGGGTAAGTCGCCCTTGGCTTGTTTGAGCTTGGCGCCCAGCACCTTGCCGGCCTCGTCATGAAAGTCCTCGACCTCGTGCGGCCAGAAGTACTCGATACCGCCCTTGTCATTCTTGCGGGTGTAAATGTGGTTGAGCACCATGCCTTGCGTCAGCAGCTTGGTGAAAGGCTCGTCGATCTTCACCAGGCCCAGGTCACGCATGACCTTGGTCCAGAAGCGCGCGTACAGCAAATGAAGAATCGCATGCTCGATGCCGCCTATGTACTGGTCCATGCCGCTGCCGCCGGTGGCGGCATTCTGGTCCCGCATCCAATAGTCGGTACCGGCACCCACCATCTGCGCGCTGTTTTGCGGGTCGCAGTAACGCATGAAGTACCAGGACGAATCGACAAAGGTGTCCATGGTGTCCGTCTCGCGCCGGGCGGCCTTGCCGCAAACGGGGCAGACCACGCCAGCATGAAAGCCTTCGTGCTTGATCAGCGGATTGCCCGAGCCGTCCGGCACGCAGTCCTGCGGCAGGATGACGGGCAGGTCTTTTTCGGGCACCGGCACCGCGCCGTGTTCAGCGCAATGGATGATCGGGATCGGCGTGCCCCAGTAGCGCTGCCGGCTCACGCCCCAGTCACGCAAACGCCAGGTGGTTTTCTTCTCGCCCAGGCCTTTGGCGGCCAGGTCAGCAGCCACGGCGTTGAGGCAAGCCTTGAACACCAGGCCGTCATAGCGGCCAGAGTTGACCGCCACGCCCGCGCCTTTTTCGGCGTACCAGTCCTGCCATTTCTTGTCATCAAAATGCTTTGCTTCGGGGGTGCCGGCTGCGCCGGGGGCCGATGTTGTGCCTGCGTCTGTGGCCGCAGGCGCGCCTGCTACCTCGTCCGTCTTAGCCAAGCCCACCGCCACCACCTGCTTGATCGGCAAGTCGTACTTCAGCGCAAAAGCAAAGTCACGCTCGTCATGCGCCGGCACGCCCATGACAGCGCCGTCGCCGTAACTCATCAGCACATAGTTGCCAACCCACACCTCGACCTGCTCACCCGTCAGCGGGTGGGTCACGAAGAGCCCGGTGCGCTCGCCTTTTTTTTCTTGCGTAGCCAGTTCAGCCTCGGTGGTGCCGCCGGCCTTGCACTCTTCGAGAAACGTTGCCAGCTTCGGGTTGCCGGCTGCTGCGTGCAGCGCCAGCGGATGCTCAGGCGCCACGGCGCAAAAGGTCACGCCCATGATGGTGTCGGCGCGTGTAGTGAACACAAACATGCGGCCGTCGCCGATCAGTGCGCCCGAGGCGTCTTTGATTTCGTGCGGGAACGCAAAGCGCACACCTTCGCTCTTGCCGATCCAGTTTTCCTGCATTAGGCGCACGCGCTCGGGCCAGCCCTTGAGCGTGGCCTTGTCATTGCCGACCTGCACATGGTCCAGCAGCTCTTGTGCGTAGTCGGTGATCTTGAGGTAGTAGCCCGGAATCTCACGTTTTTCAACCACCGCGCCGGTGCGCCAGCCCTTGCCGTCGATCACCTGCTCATTGGCCAGCACAGTTTGGTCCACCGGGTCCCAGTTGACAACCTGCGTCTTGCGGTAGGCGATGCCTTTTTCCAGCATC
This sequence comes from Rhodoferax sp., assembly GCA_021737905.1. Classification (GTDB taxonomy): domain Bacteria; phylum Pseudomonadota; class Gammaproteobacteria; order Burkholderiales; family Burkholderiaceae_C; genus Polaromonas. Next base: position 4,147 of record JAIPDA010000109.1, on the reverse strand, counting down.
TTCAAAAACAGCCACTGGTTCCACTTGTAATACGTCGGGTCGCAGGTAGCGACTTCGCGGCGCCAGTCGATCGCCAGGCCCAGGGCCTGCATCTGCTGCTTCATGTAAGCGATGTTCTCGTAGGTCCACTTGGCCGGCGGTACGCCGTTTTTCAGGGCGGCGTTTTCGGCCGGCAGACCAAAGGCGTCCCAACCCATGGGCATGAGCACGTTGTAGCCCTGCATGCGCAGGTAGCGCGTGAGCATGTCGTTGATGGTGTAGTTGCGCACGTGGCCCATGTGCAGCTTGCCGCTGGGGTAGGGCAGCATGGAGCAGGCGTAGTACTTGCCCTTGGGCTTCAGGTCGGTCGAGTCTTCGCTGACGCTGTAAGCGTCAGCAGCACGCCAGTGAGTTTGCGCGTCGCGCTCGACGTCAAGGTGCTGGTATTTGTCTTGCATGGGGAAACCGGGAAAATCAAAAGGGCAGAAAAAATATCGACCGTACTCAGCGGCCGGGCGTTGCCGGGGGCGGGCCGCCGGTGACAAAGCCGACGCGTGTCAGGCCGGCTTTTTGCGCCAGCCCCAGCACCTCAATGACTTTGCCGTAAGGCGCATTCTCGTCAGCGCGCAGCTGCACTTCGGCGTCCGGGTAGCGCGCCGCTGTGCTTTGCAGGCTCTGGCTGAGCTCTGTCAGGGCCAAGGGCCGGTCGTCCAGAAAGGCTTGTCCGCTGCGGTCCACCACCAGCGAGACGCTGCGAGCTGCGTCGCTGACCTGGCCGGCTTCTGCCTTGGGCAATGTCAGTTTGATGGTGGTCGTCAGCAAAGGCGCTGTCAGGATGAAAATCACCACCAGAACCAGCATCACGTCAACCAGCGGCGTGACGTTGATCTGACTCATGGGCTCGCTGCTGCGGCTGCGCCCTAGGCGGCCAAAACCGGTGTTCATGGGCGCGCTTCGGGGCTTGTCAGCAGCAGGTCGCGCAGATCACGGGCAAAGCCTTCGAGATCGGCTTCAAGGCGGCCGATGCGGTGGTTGAAAACGTTGTAGGCCAGCACGGCCGGAATGGCCACTGCCAGACCCGCAGCCGTGATGACCAGCGCTTCACCCACCGGGCCGGCAATGCGCTCAATCGTGATCTGGCCGGCCGAGGCCATGCCGAGCAGCGCCTGGTAGATGCCCCATACCGTTCCCAACAGTCCGACAAAAGGTGCGATCGCCCCCACAGTGGCCAGCACGATCTGACCATACTGCAACTTGCGCAGCACCTGCTCAAGAGCGTCGCGCAGCACGCGGGTCAACTGCTGGCCGCGTTCGCCTGCGCCCGCCAGGGTGGTGCTGGCTGAAAGACGGGTGGCCGCGATCAAGGGCAGCACCAGGGACTCCCTGTCAAAGGCCTGCAGCCGCTGGCTGGCGTCAGCCAGCGACGCAGATTGCCAGAACGCAGCTGTGCTGCGGCTGACATCGCGGCTGGCGCGCAGCAAGAGCCAGCTTTTCCACAAGATCAGCACCCAGCTGGCAACCGACATGATGAGCAGCAGCATGCCAACCAACCAGCCGACGGTATCGCCTTGCAAAGAGTTTTCAAGACCGGTCATGTCAAATTTTTCGCAACAAAGTAGGACCGCTGAATCATTTCAGCTGGAGCACATCGAACATGTCAAACAAACCGTGGTGCTGCTGCGCCAGAAAGCGTGCGGCACGCAAGCTGCCTTGCGCGTAGGTGGCACGACTGGAGGACTTGTGGGTGATTTCAATGCGTTCACCGGTGCCGGCAAACAGCACGGTGTGGTCGCCCACAATGTCACCGCCGCGTATGGTGGCAAAGCCGATGCTCGACGGATCACGCTCGCCGGTGACGCCTTCGCGCGCGTAAACCGCGCAGTCTTTGAGGTCGCGGCCGAGCGCGCCGGCGATCACTTCGCCCATCTTGAGTGCCGTGCCGGATGGCGCATCAACCTTGTGGCGGTGATGGGCCTCGATGATCTCGATGTCGTAGCCGGTGGACAGCGCTTTGGCGGCCATCTCCAGCAGCTTGAGCGTGACGTTCACGCCCACGCTCATGTTGGGAGCCATGACGATGGCGATATCTTTGGCGATGGCAGCGATCTCGGCTTTTTGCGCGTCGCTGAAGCCGGTGGTGCCGATGACGGCATGCACGCCGAGTTCGCGGCAAAGCTTCAAATGCGCCAGGGTGCCTTCGGGACGGGTGAAATCAATCAGCACCTGGGCGCCGTTCAGACCCTGGCGCAGGTCGGCTGTGACGTTCACGCCCGCGCTGGGTCCTGGGTAGGCCGCATCCTGGCCCAGTGCCGGGCTGTCCGGGCGATCAAGTGCGCCTGTCAGTCGCAAGTCATCTGATGCGCGCACCGCTTCGATCAGCATTTGCCCCATGCGGCCGGTGGCACCGGCGATGGCGATGCCAAGCGGCGCCGGACCGGTGTGTGGCTTGACCGCGTTCACTGGCGCGGGCTTTCAAGGGGTGGGTAACTGGCCGCAGCAGCAGGGGCGGCGCTGGCCGGCGCGCTTGCATTGGCGGCGCTGGTTGACTTGGGCGCTGCTTTGGCCGCGGCCTCCAGTTGCGCCGGCGTGGCTTGCAGGGACGGGATTTTGCCTGGGTTGTTGCGCTTGTCGAGTTTGGCGATGAACTCGGCCTCGGAGGGCATGGCATCGCCTTCAAAACGAGCCAGGGCTTCGCCACTGAAATAGACGGTGTAGCGAAATGACTGGTCAGGCGCACCTTGGCGCTTGAGGGTGAACACATAGTCCCAGCGGTCGGCATGAAAAAGACTGGACACCAGTGGCGTGCCCAGCACGTTACGCACATCATTGCGGCTCATACCCGGACGCAGCAGGGCGACTTGCTCACTGGACAAAAAATTGCCTTGAACCACATCACTGCGGAAAGGCGTTATCCAGCCCGAGGGATTGAGTTGAATCTCGCTGAGCTTGGCGCTGATGGCGGCGGTGCGGGCGCAACCCGTTAGCACCACGCAGGAAGCAATAATCAAACCGGCCAGAAGTGGGTAGCGAGTGTTTGCAGGCATGGTGGGAGGTGTAGCGATATGATCGGTCATTGTAGCGGTTGGGTGCTGCCCGCCACGAGGCAAGATCACCCTTTACCGGCACCGGCCATCCCCCTGAATTCCCGAGAAAGTCCATGAGCAACATCGACGAATTAAAGAGCACGGGCCTCAAGGCCACCTTGCCCCGGCTGAAGATTCTCGAAATCTTTCAGGCCGGCAAACAGCGCCACATGACGGCCGAAGATGTTTTCCGGGTGTTGCTGGAAGACCGCTCGGACATCGGGCTGGCCACGGTTTACCGGGTCTTGACCCAGTTCGAGCAGGCCGGACTGCTCAACCGCAGCAACTTTGAGTCGGGCAAGGCGGTCTACGAGATCAATGAAGGCCAGCACCACGACCACTTGGTTTGTCTGGATTGCGGCCGGGTTGAGGAGTTTTACGACGCCGAGATCGAAAAGCGTCAAAGCGCTGTGGCCAAAACCAAGGGCTTCACCATCGCCGACCATTCGCTGTCGATTTACGCCAACTGCACCAAGACCGATTGCGCCCACAGGCCGGCACTGCGACACCCCGCTTGAATCTTCAGGCCGGGGTGTTCAGCCGCCTTTTTCCATCGCCTTGCGGTGGCGCTCCACAAAGTCCTGGTAGGTGTTGATGCCGCGCAACTGCAAGATGGCGTTGCGCACCGCGGCCTCGACCAGCACCGCGATGTTGCGACCGGCTTCGACCTGAATAATCACCTTGCGCACAGGTATGCCCAACAAGTCCTGGGTCAGGGGTTCGTAAGGGATGCGCTCGTACTCGCGCTCCAGCGTTTCGCGGCGAACCAGGTGCACGATCAATTTGGTGCGCATTTTGCGGCGCACCGCGGTCTCGCCAAAGATGGCCTTGATGTCCAGCAGGCCGATGCCGCGCACTTCCAGCAGGTTTTGCAGCAGTTCGGGACAGCGGCCCTCAATGGTGGTCTGGTTGATGCGAAACAGATCTACCGCATCATCGGCCACCAGCCCGTGGCCGCGTGAGATCAACTCCAGACCGAGCTCGCTTTTGCCCAGGCCGGACTCGCCTGTGATCATCACGCCCATGCCCAGAATGTCCATGAACACGCCGTGCATGGTCGTTCTGTCTGCAAAGTGCTTGGACAG
>JAIPDA010000108.1 GCA_021737905.1 Rhodoferax sp. | reverse complement strand
TCGACCACTTCGACCGAGCAGTCCGGCTTGTTTTCTTTCTTGCTACCCGCGTTCAAAAAAGCCACCGGCATTGACATCAAGGTGGTGGCGCTGGGCACCGGCCAGGCCATTGACATGGGCCGCCGCGGTGACGCCGATGTGCTGTTTGTGCATGACCAGGTGGCCGGAGCCAAAGTGGTGGCCGAAGGCTTTGCCCTCAAGCGCCTGCCCGTGATGTACAACGACTTTGTCATCATCGGCCCGACCGCTGACCCTGCCAAAGTCAAGGGCCAGAACGTCCTGCAGGCGCTGCAAAAACTGCAAGCCGGCAACGGCGCTTTCATTTCGCGCGGCGACAAGAGCGGCACGCACGCAGCAGAGTTGCGCTACTGGGCACTGGCCGGCGTGGGCGTGCCCGCTTATGCGGCTTACAAGTCTTGCGGTTGCGGCATGGGTCCGGCCTTGAACATGGCCGCCAGCCTGGGCGCCTATGTGCTGGCCGACCGTGCCACCTGGCTGGCTTTCAAAAACCCGGCCAAGCTGACGGTGCTGGTCGAGGGCGATCAGCGGCTCTTTAACCAGTACGGCGTGCTGGTGGTGAATCCGGCCAAACATCCGCACGTGAAAGTGGCCGATGCGCAGAAGTTTGCCGACTGGATCGTCTCGCCTGCCGGCCAGACGGTGATTGCCGGCTACAAGATCAACGGCCAGCAGCTGTTCTTCCCGAACGCCGGTCGTTAAGACGCCTGCCAGTGCGCTCCTATAATTTCAATCGTGTCGCGCACTGACTTGTCCCACCCTTACTTGCGTCCGCTGGCTTTCCGCCTGGCGGTCTGGCTGAGCTTTCTCGCCGTTCTGTCGGCGCTGGCCGCGCCGGCGGCGGCGCTGTCGATGGACATGCGCAGCGGCAAACTGGGCGGTGTCTGCAATGTAGACAGCAGCAAAGGCCTTGCATTCAACGCTGCGTCCAGCCCCGCGCAGGGCGATGCGCAAGACACCTCCAACCAAGGCCATTGCACCTGGTGCGGCTCACTTGGCCTGGCCTTGCTGCCCGCCCCATCGGCTGCCAGCTTGCCGGTGCCGCTGCGGCACAGGGCGGCTGCATCGGCCCCGAGTGCCCGCGCACTGCAGGTCACTGGCCTGCCTTTTAGCCGCGGCCCGCCTTCACTTTGAACACCATCTCTCCGGTCTTGCGCCGGGCGTCAGGTTTTGCACCAGGTCATTGACCTGCTGCTTTGTTCAATGCCGCGTGTTGCAGGCCGATGGCCGCATGCGCTACTTTTCCACTGGATTTTTCATGAACTATTTTTCTGGCACTGCCTTGCCGCAACGCCTGGCGCGCGCCGGTCTGACGGCATCTTTGGCCCTGGCCTGCCTGTGGAGCCTGCCTGCGGCAGCCCACATCACCCTCGAATACCAGGTGGCCAATGCGGGCAGCTACTACAAGGCCAACTTCAAGGTCGGTCACGGCTGCGGCGCCTCGCCAATCCGTCAGATCATCGTCAACATTCCCGCGGGCGTGCAGGGCGCCAAGCCCATGCCCAAGGCGGGATGGACCATCGAAATCCAGCGCGAGAAGCTGGCCAAGCCCTATGACGATCATGGCCGCACGGTCACCGAGGATGTCAGCCGCATCAGCTGGACCGCCAAAACACCGGCCGATTACCTGCCCAATGGCCACTATGACGAGTTCGCCCTGCAAGCGAAATTGCCTGCACAAGCCGGCCTGATGTACTGGCCGGTCAGCCAGATTTGCCCTGACGCCCGGCTGGACTGGAACGAAGTACCCAAACCGGGGCAAAAGCTGTCCACCCTCAAAACACCTGCGGCCCAGCTTGAGCTGATGCCTACGGGGGGCGGCGCGCATGCGCATTGATGCGTTTGCAGGCGGCTTGTTTTTATTTTTTGCACAAGGACTTGTCATGAACACATCAAAATTTTTCACCCTGCGCCGCGCCACCCTGCTTGCCTGCCTTTGCGCGGCCACCGGCAGCTGGGCGCAAACTGCGCCCGCCGCCGCCAAGCCCGCGGCCAAGGCTGCTGTGCAGGTCGAGGGCGCCTGGGCCCGCGCCACCGTGCCGGGCCAAAGCGGCACCGGGGCTTTCATGAGCCTCACGGCCGCGCAGGCCACCCGCCTGGTGGGAGTTGCCTCACCGGTGGCCGGCGTGGCCGAGCTGCATGAAATGAAGATGGTGGGCGACGTGATGAAGATGAGCGCCATCGCCGGCCTGGACTTGCCGGCCGGCCAGGCGGTGCTGCTCAAGCCGGGCAGCTACCACCTGATGCTGATGGACCTGAAGCGCCCGCTGGCCAAAGACAGCACAGTCCCCGTGACTTTGCGTTTCAAGGACGCCAAGGGCGTGGAAAGTCAGCTGGAAGTCTTTTTGCCGGTGGCCACCACGGCCCCGGGTGCGGCCAGCCCGGTCAAAGCCGCTGAGCACAAGCACTGAGCTGGCGGCGCTTGCCTGAGCTTTGTGCAGTCAAAGCTCAGGCATTTTTTGGTTTTTTGACTTTTGCGTCGTCCAGACCCTCTTCTGAGGGTTTAACCTAGTCCTGCCTTCGCACAGTTACCAAACAATAGACATTCCGCTACCAGTACCAAGGCTTTTGCGCTGAGGTTGTCGCCCCTTATTTCAAGCTCTGTCATCACCCGCCACAAGGAGACCCGCCCCCATGCAAGTTCAACTGAAAGTCAACGGCAAAGCGCACAGCGTAGATGTGCCGCCCAACACCTTGCTGGTGCAGGTGTTGCGCGAAAGCCTGCATCTCACCGGAACCCATGTGGGTTGTGACACTGCACAATGCGGCGCCTGCACCGTCATGATGAACGGGCGTGCCGTCAAGGCCTGCAACATGCTGGCCGCCCAGGCCGCCGGCGCTGAGCTCACCACCATCGAAGGTCTGGCCGCCGCCGACGGCACCATGCACCCGATGCAGGCCGCCTTCAAAGAGTGTCACGGCTTACAGTGCGGTTTTTGCACCACCGGCATGGTCATGAGCGCGGTCGATTTGTGCACGCACCACCCCAAAGCCAGCGAAGGCGAAATCCGTGAGCTGCTCGAAGGCAACATCTGCCGCTGCACCGGCTACCAGAACATCGTCAAGGCGGTGGTGATGGGCGCAGCCGGCATGAAGGCTGCTTGAGTCAGCGCCCGTCGCTGATCAGTTTTTTTATTCGTCAGGCAGCGGGTTCGTGGCACACGGACGAGCTGCCTTCCTAGTCAAATTTTGTTTTTTTCTGGAGTACACACATGGGTGCATCCGACTTCGTTAACCTGCCCAATATCGGCACATCGGTCCGTCGCAAAGAAGACTATCGCTTTCTCACCGGCGGCGGCCAGTACACCGACGACATCAACATCGCCGGCCAGACCTACGCGGTGTTTGTGCGCTCGCCGCATGCGCATGCGCGCATCAAGAGCATCAACATCAAGGCCGCTCAGGCCGCAGCCGGCGTGGTCGATGTACTGGTTGGTAAGGACGTGGCAGACGCCAAAATTGGCGGCCTGCCTTGCGGCTGGCTGATCACCAGCACCGACGGCCAGCCCATGAAGGAGCCGCCACACCCCATCCTGGCGCTGGACAAAGTGCGCTACGTGGGTGACCACGTTGCCATGGTGGTGGCCGAGACGCTGGAACAAGCCAAAAACGCTGCCGAGCTGGTTGATGTGGACTACGAGGTGCTCAGCGCCGTGGTCAACGTCACCAAAGCGGCCAAGGCCGCGGCCCTGCACGATGCCGCGCCCGACAACCATTGCTACCACTGGGCGCTGGGCGACAAGGCGCAGGTCGATGCCGCTTTTGCCGGCGCTGCGCACGTCACCAAGCTGGACCTGACGAACAATCGCTTGATCCCCAACGCTATGGAGCCGCGTGCCGCCATCGGCCACTACAGCCGCGCCACGGACGACTACACGCTCTATGTGTCCAACCAGAACCCGCACGTCGAGCGTCTTTTGATGACCGCCTTTGTGATGGGCCTGCCCGAGCACAAGGTGCGCGTGATCGCCCCCGACGTGGGTGGCGGCTTCGGCTCCAAAATTTACCTTTACGCCGAAGACGTGTGCCTGACCTGGGCTTCCAAAAAGCTGAACCGCCCGATCAAGTGGACAGCCGACCGCAGCGAAGCTTTTGTGAGCGACGCGCATGGCCGTGACCATTCGAGCCACGCTGAAATGGCCATGGACAAGGACGGCAAGTTCCTGGCGCTGCGCGTGCACACCGACGCCAACATGGGCGCCTATTTGTCCACCTTTGCGCCCGCCGTGCCGACCATCCTGTACGCCACGCTGCTGGCCGGTCAGTACAGCACGCCGCAAATTTATGTGGAAGTGGACGCCTGGTTCACCAACACCGCGCCGGTCGATGCCTACCGCGGTGCCGGTCGCCCCGAAGCGACCTACCTGCTTGAGCGCTTGGTGTCGCGTTGCGGCTGGGAGATGGGCCTGAGTCAGGACGAGATCCGCCGCCGCAATTTCATCAAGGACTTCCCTTACCAGACGCCGGTGGCTTTGCAATACGACGTGGGTGACTTTCATGCCCTGCTCAAGCGCGGTAACGAGCTGGGCGAAGTCAACAGCTTCGAGCAGCGCAAAACGGCATCGGCCGCCAAGGGCTTGCTGCGCGGCATTGGTTACTCGTGCTACATCGAGGCCTGCGGCCTGGCGCCCAGCAACATTGCCGGCGCGCTCGGTGCGCGTGCAGGTCTGTTTGAATGCGGCGAAGTGCGCGTGCACCCGACTGGTAGCGTGACAGTCTTCACCGGCTCGCACAGCCACGGCCAGGGCCACGAAACCACGTTTGCGCAAGTCGTCGCAGCGCGTCTGGGCATCTCGGTGGATGCGGTGGACATTGTTCACGGCGACACCGGCCGCGTGCCTTTTGGTATGGGCACTTACGGTTCACGTTCGATGTCAGTGGGCGGCACGGCCATCATGAAGGCGCTCGACAAGATCGAGACCAAGGCCAAGAAAATCGCAGCCCACCTGATGGAAGCCAGCGACGCTGACGTCGAGTTCGCCAACGGTGAATTCACCATCAAGGGCACCGACAAGAAAGTCACCTTCGGCCAGGTCGCGCTCACTGCTTATGTGCCGCACAACTACCCGCTTGACAAGCTTGAGCCGGGCCTGAACGAGACAGCGTTCTACGACCCGACCAACTTCACATTCCCGGCCGGCACCTACATCTGCGAAGTCGAGATCGACCCGGCCACGGGCACGGTCAAGGTGGACAGCTTCACAGCAGTCGACGACTTCGGCAACATCATCAACCCGATGATTGTTGAAGGCCAGGTGCACGGCGGACTGGTGCAGGGCATCGGCCAGGCGCTGCTCGAGAACTGTGTCTATGACGAAGAGACCGGCCAGTTGCTGACTGGCTCCTTCATGGACTACACCATGCCGCGCGCCGACGACATGCCCAACTTCAAGCTCGACACGCTGTGCACGCCTTGCAGCCACAACCCGCTGGGCGCCAAGGGCTGCGGCGAAGCCGGTGCGATCGGCTCGCCGCCGGCGGTCATCAATGCCGTGCTCGACGCACTGCGTCCGCTGGGCGTGACCGACTTTGACATGCCGGCGTCTGCCGCGCGCGTGTGGTCTGCCATCCAGGCCGCCAAAAAATAAGCAAATTCCCAAGGAGAAACTTTTATGTATGCATTCACCCTGGAACGACCCGCCACCCTGGCCGACGCCACGCGTCTGGCCGCAGCCGGCGCCAAACCGCTAGCCGGCGGGCAGACCTTGCTCGCTTCGATGAAGCTGCGCCTGTCCAGCCCTGAACAGCTGGCAGACCTGAGCGGCATCAAGGAACTGGTCGGCATCTGCCGCGAAGGCAATGCCTTTGTCATTGGCGCCATGACGCGTCACATCGACGTGGCCAACCACGCTGAGCTCAAAGCCGCCATCCCCGCGCTGGCTGATCTGGCCGCCAACATTGGCGATCGTCAAGTGCGCGCCATGGGCACCTTGGGTGGCTCGGTCGCCAACAACGACCCTTCGGCCTGCTACCCCAGCGCCGTGCTGGCCTTGGGTGCGACCATTCACACCACCAGCCGCAAAATTGCTGCCGATGACTTCTTTCAGGGCATGTTTGCCACCGCGCTCAATGAAGGCGAGCTGATCACTGCGATCAGCTTCCCTATCCCGAAGCGCGCCGCTTACATGAAGTTCAAGCAATCGGCCTCGCGTTTTGCGATGGTCGGCGTGTTTGTGGCCCAGTTTGACGCCGGTGTGCGCGTGGCCGTGACCGGCGCGTCCAGCGGCGTGTTCCGGCACAGTGGGCTGGAGGCGGCGCTCTCCAAGAGCTTCACGCCCGAGGCGGCTGCGGCCGTCAAGATTGACGCGAGCGAGCTCAACAGCGATATTCACGCCAGCGCGGCCTACCGGGCCAACCTGATCAGCGTGCAAACCCAGCGCGGCGTGAGCCGGGCGCTGGGCTGAAGGCAGCAGCCCCCGGGCTCCGTTGGCGGAGCCTGTCGTGGCGGCCGGCTTCTGGCGCCACGTCGGGGACTGCCATGCCCCCGCCCAATTGAACGCAAAATGGCAGCATGTTGAAAACCCTTTTTCCCAGCATCGATGCCCTGACCGAGGCCCTGCAACAGGCCGGCTACTTTGCCGACCGGCGCCTGGCCACGGCCGTATTTCTGGCCCTGCGCTTGCAACGCCCGCTCTTGCTCGAAGGCGAGCCGGGCGTCGGCAAGACCGAACTGGCCAAGGCGCTGTCGCTGGCGCTGCAGCGCGAACTGATCCGCCTGCAATGCTATGACGGCCTGGAGCAACGCGAAGCACTGTACGAATGGAACTACGCCGCGCAGCTGTTGCACATGCGCGCTTCCGAAGGCCGCGGTGAAGTCACCGACGTCGAACGCGAGGTCTACCAGGGCCGCTACCTGATTCGCCGCCCATTGCTGCAGGCGCTGCAAACGCCGGCCCCCGGCGCGGTGCTGCTGATCGACGAAGTGGACCGTGCCGACGAACCCTTTGAGGCGTTCTTGCTCGAGTACCTGGGCGAGTACCAGGTCAGCATTCCGGAGCTGGGCACCATCCGCGCTGAAATCACGCCGGTGACCATTCTCACCAGCAACCGCACGCGCGAGCTGAACGACGCGGTCAAGCGCCGCTGCCTGTACCACTGGCTGGATTACCCGGACCGCGACCGCGAGCTGGCGATTGTGCGGGCGCAAGTGCCCGGTGCCAGCGAGCAACTGACAGCGCAGGTGGCGCAGTTTGTAGACCGGCTGCGGCATTCGCCCTTCGGCAACGCTTTCCAGCGCGCGCCCGGCATTGCCGAAAGCGTGGAATGGGCCAAGGCCCTGGTAGCGCTGGACACGCTGGCGATTGACCCCGAGGTGGTGGCCGACACGGCCGGCATTTTGTTCAAACAACGCGAGGACGTGGCGGCCCTGACGCACCAGCTGGCCGTCGAGCTGCTGCGGCCTGACGAAGCCAGCGAGACCGACAACGCAGCATGAGCCTGGGCGACGCGCGCAGCGGTAAGCTGGCTGACAACGTCACCGGCTTTGGCCGGGCCTTGCGCCGTGCGGGTGTCAAGGTGGACAGCAGTCGCATCGGCCTGGCCAAAGAAGCCGCCCTGGCCGTTGGCCTGAGCGAAAAGGCTGATCTGAGCGCCGCCTTTGAG
>JAIPDA010000107.1 GCA_021737905.1 Rhodoferax sp. | reverse complement strand
TAACGTGGGGCAATCAGGGCCAAAAGGCAGTGCTGCTCAAAGTCTGGGGCCTGAACACTGGCCGAGCGGCTTTGCCAGAAAGCCGGCAACCAGTGCGGAAAAGCGCGCACCAAGTCTTGCAAGCTCTCAGCACCCCTGCCCAGGCAGCGCATGCTGCCGGCACCGGCTGCGCCTGAATTGTTGGCACTGGTCAGCGCGATGCGTTCGTCCAGCGCACCGGCCAGCAAAGCAGCTTTGCCGCCGCGCGAATGGCCAACCACGGCGATGGCCTGCGGATTCAGCGCGGGCATTTGCACCAGCGCATCGACAGCCCGGTGAAAGCCCCAAGCCCAGGCTGCAATGGCCGCAGTGTCAACACCTGCCAAGGCTGCGCAAGTCTGAGGCGTGCCAGCCGCAGGCGGCAGATCCGACATGATCTCGACACGGTTGAACTCGGCCCAGGCATAGCCACGGGCCAGCACTGATTTCTGCACTGCCTCGCCGGCGTAAGTCCAGCACGCATCACCCGACACCAAAACCGCAAAAGGCCCATGGCCGGCCGGCAGCAGCACGCGCAGCATGAAGGCCTGGCGGCCGTCCACCAGCACCCGCCAGCTTTGCACCCGGGCGCCATCCGACAGGGCTGAAACGGCCTCGTGCAGCAATTCGGCGCTGGTCAGGGCGGGCCAAGGGGGCAAAGGTCCATAGACCTGAGAGAGCGCCGCATGCGACAGCTCTTTCCGCCTGAAGGCCCAAGCCTGCGGATTGTCCACCGCTTGACCGCTGTTCAAGCGCATCAAGTCGGGCACAAGCTCATTGGTAGAAACCATAGGAGGAATGATGTATGAAAGAACCTAAGATCTATCTCGATATTACTCAAACATTGGAGCATTTATGTTTTCAGCTTACTCCCCAGCCCGCCTGGCCGCACTGGCCGCATTCGCCACCCTCCCCCTGGCCGCGCAACCCGCCGACATCCGCGTCATGTGCTACCAGGACGGCGTCGAATGCGAGGTCACCGCTGCCATCGCCAAGCGCTTTGAAGCGCAAAACCCCGGCACCAAGGTGATCATCGACACCGTGCCCTACAAAAGCATCGTCGAGCAGCTGCCCGTGCAACTCGCTGCCGGCCAGGGCCCCGACATCGCCCGCGTGACCGACCTGGGCGGCCTGTCCAAGTACTACCTCGACGTTCGCCCGCACTTGAAAAACGCGGCCTACATGGAAACCAATTTCGGCTCCACCCTGCCTTGGCTGCGCCCGACGGCCGCGGACAAAGGCATCTACGGCTTCATGTCGCAGCTGACCATGACCGGCCCCTACGTCAACAAGACCTTGTTTGAGCAAGCCAAAGTTGCCATCCCCGGCCCCAAGGCCACTTGGGACGAGTGGGTAGAAGCCGCCCGCAAAGTCTCCAAAGCAACGCAAACACCCGCCGCACTGGCCTGGGACCGCTCCGGTCACCGCTTTGCCGGCCCGGCCATCAGCTACGGCGCCAAGATTTTTGACGCCAAGGGCGACCTGGTGATGGACGCTGGCTACAAGACTGCCGTCAGCAAGTTTGTGGCCTGGCACAAAGATGGCGCCATGCTCAAGGAAGTCTGGGGCGGCTCCGGCGGTTCCACCTATGCGGACTCCATCGGCGAGTTCAAAAACGGTCGCGTAGCGATGGTGCTGTCGGGCTCCTGGCAGATCAACCGCCTGCAAAAAGACATCGGCAATGCATTTGATTGGGCTGCCGTGCCCAACCCTTGCGGCCCGGCCGCCTGCACCGGTATCCCTGGCGGCGCAGCCTGGGTAGCCCTGAAAACCAGCAAGTCGCCCAAAGAAGTCGGCGCCTTCCTCGAGTTCATGGCCCAGGAAGCCAACTACAGCGAATTCGTCAGCAAGACCGACAACATTCCGGCGCACGCCGGTCTGGCCAAAAAAGGCGTGAACTACGCCACGGCCACACCTGCAGCACGTGCGGCGCTGGGTGTGTTCAGCAGTGGCGTGGCCAGCTTGTCGCCGGTGGCCTTCCAGTTCCAGGGCTACAAGTTCAACCGCGCCATCATGCTGCCAACAGTGGCGCGTGTGACGCAAGCCATCGTCGGTGAAATGAGCGTGGACGAGGCTTTCACTAAAATCGGTGCGGACATGACAGACGCGGTCAAGCAGGCGCAAAAATAAGCGGCTGACCACGGGCCACTGGCGCAGGCAAGGGCCTGCTGCCAACTGTCCCGCCCTCTACGGGCGCGCCACCGATTCAGGTGCCGCGCCCGATTTACTTAGAAAGCCTGTTCGTGCTGTTTTTTTCGCGTCTGCTGGCGTGTTTTTTCAATCTCTTTGAGCCGCTGTTCCGCTTGGGGCAGCGCGTGCTGGGCAGCTCGCGCATCGGCTGGCTGTTTGTGGGGCCGAATCTGCTGGTGTTCGGGCTGTTCACTTTTTTGCCCATCATCATCAACCTGAGCTACGCCCTGACAGGCGGCGTCAACCTGATGCCGCAGCAGCGCCCGTTCACTGGCACTGAGAATTTCGCCATCCTGCTCGAATGCCGCAATTACTTTGACATTCAGACCTGCCGCAAAGACGTGTTCTGGCGCGCTATTTTCAACACCCTTAAATTCAGCCTGATCCAGGTGGTGCTGATGGTGCTGCTGTCGCTGCTCACCGCGCTGGTGCTCAACCGCAAAATCATAGGCCGCGGTTTCTGGCGCGGCGTGTTCTTTTACCCGGTGCTGCTGTCGCCGGTGGTGGTGGCGCTAATCTGGAAATGGCTGCTGCAAAACCAGGGCGTTTTCAACGCGGTGCTGGTGGGCGCAGGGGCTGCGCCCGTGGACTGGCTGACCGACGCCAGCTGGGCTTTTTTCTGGACCATCTTTGTCTCTATCTGGGCGCACATGGGGTTTTACACCCTGATCCTGCTGGCCGGCCTGCAGGCCATTCCCAAAGACATGTACGAGGCCGCCGAGATGGACGCTGCCTCACCCTGGCGCGTGCTGCGTCGCATCACCTTGCCCCTGTTGATGCCCAACCTGATCGTGGTGCTGGTGCTGGCCATGATCCGCGCGGTGCAGATTTTTGACGAAGTGTTCGTGCTCACCGGCGGCGGGCCGGGCTCGGCCACCACCTTCATCGTGCAGTTCATCTACCAGACCGGTTTTGCCGAGCAGATACACCTTTACGGGCTGGCGGCTGCCGCCTCGCTGGTGCTGGCCATCGGGCTGATGCTGCTGACCTTCGCGCAACTGCGCTTGACGCGTGCCGAGCAGGCCGGTCAGAAAGCGCGCTAAAGGTTCACCATGCTGAAGTTTCTGACCCGCAGCCGCGGCTTTCAACGTTTTGACTGGACCGACTGGCTCAGCTACCTGTACCTGTCGGTGGGCCTGTTTGTGATGTTCGCACCCATCGTGTGGCTGGTGATGTCCTCGCTCAAGACCGAGAGTGCGCTCAGCCAGTTCCCGCCCACCTTCTTGCCCTACAGCCAGAAAACGGTGCAGGTGGCCGGCTTTGACAAACCCCTGCCGATGTTCATGACGCGCGACGACAATGGCGAGCTGCGGCCCATGGCGCAGGTGCGCCGGATCGGCATCATGGCGACCATGGTCGACCCGGCCCGGCCGGATGCGACCATCCAGGTCAACATCAATGACCGCAAACCGGTCAATGAACTCAAGTTTGCTTTTGCCAATTACACCGAGCTCTTTGGCAAATTCAGCTTTGGCCTGTACTTATGGAACAGCGTCTTTATCACCGTCGTGGCCACGCTGCTGACCTTGCTGATCAACTCCATGGCCGCATTTGCGCTGTCCAAGTACAAGTTCCGCGGGCAAAAGACGGTCTTCGTGCTGATCATCGCCACCTTGATGATTCCGCCTACCATCGTGCTGGTGCCGGTGTTTCTGGTCATCAACAGCGTGGGTTTGCTCAACAGTTTATGGGGCGTGATCCTGCCGGCGATTGCCACACCCACCGGTGTCTTTTTGCTGCGCCAGTACATGCTGACCATTCCGGATGAATTGCTCGAAGCGGCGCGCATGGACAACGCCAGCGAGTGGCGTATCTACTGGAAGATCGTGCTGCCGCTCTCAGCCCCGGCGCTGGCCGTGCTGGCGATTTTCTCGGTCATGTGGCGCTGGAATGACTTTTTGCTGCCGCTGATCGTGCTGTCGCGCTCAGAGTTCTTCACGCTGCAGCTGGCACTCAATTCTTTCCAGGGTGAACTCAACACCCAATGGAACTACCTGCTGGCCATGACGGTGATCACACTCGTTCCCATCACCCTGGTCTTTGCCTTCTTGCAAAAGTACATCACCACCGGCATTGCCAGTGCGGGTGTCAAGTAAACCCAATTCAGAGGAATAAAGCGTGGCCCACCTAGAGCTTTCGCGTGTCGTCAAACGCTTTGACAGCACCACCATCCTGCACGGCATTGACCTGCAGGTCGAAGACGGCGAGTTTGTCGTTTTCGTCGGCCCCTCGGGCTGCGGTAAGTCGACCTTGCTGCGCGTCATCTCGGGGCTGGAGTCGCCCACGTCGGGCGACATCCTGATTGACAGCGTCAATGTCAATGCGGTGTCGGCTGCGCACCGCGGCTGCGCCATGGTGTTTCAGTCTTACGCGCTCTACCCGCACATGACGGTCTACGACAACATGGCTTTCGGCCTGGAAAATCTGGGCGAAGACAAGCTGCAGATTCAGGCCAAAGTGCAGTCGGCCGCCGCGCAATTGCGCCTGCAGGACTTGCTGCAACGCAAACCCACGCAGCTCTCCGGCGGTCAGCGCCAGCGTGTGGCCATAGGCCGGGCCATCGTGCGCCAACCCAAGCTGTTTTTGTTTGACGAGCCGCTGTCCAACCTGGACGCCGAGCTGCGTGTCTCCATGCGCTCTGAGTTGCGCGAGCTGCATGCCCGGCTTAAGGCCACCATGGTCTATGTCACGCACGACCAGGTCGAGGCCATGACGCTGGCGGACAGGATTGTGGTCTTGCGCGACGGCAAGATCGAGCAGGTCGGCACCCCGCTGGCGCTGTACAACCGGCCCACCAATGTGTTTGTGGCCGGTTTCATCGGCAGCCCGCGCATGAACTTTTTCCCGGCTGAAGTACTGCGCCAGTCTGCAGGCAGCCTGTTACTGCCCGCCAACGCGCACACTGTGGGCCTGCGGCCCGAGCATGTGCTGCTGGGCGAAGCCGGCCCGCTTCAATACCGCGTGCAACAGGTCGAGCAGATGGGTTCGACCAGCCTGCTGCGCGGCACCCTGGTCGGCAGCGCCAGCGAAAGCCAGACACCCGCCCACTTTGAAGTGGTCAGCAACGGCCAGACCAGCGTCAAAGCTGGCCAGACCGTGCGCCTGAGCATGCCGCCGGCCGCCCTGCATTTCTTTGACGAACAAGGCGCCCGCCTGCAAGAGCTGACATCATGAAAAAACTCGGTAAAGCGCAAGTGGTGAGCGCCACCGCGCACGGTATGGACTTGAGCCTGCCTGACGGCGCCACTTTCAGCGTGCAAGTGCTTGAAGAGCAACTGGTGCGGGTGCGCTTGCGTCCGGCAGCAGGCTACCGCGAGCCACGCACCTGGGCGATTGCGCCCATTGCCGGCCGCGATGTGGCCTGGGAAGGCCGCGCGCGTGACGACCTGAGCGGCTTCAGCTGCCCCGCAGCCCATATGCAGACCGAGAACGGCGAGGTCACTTTAAAAACGTCAGGCCTGAGTCTGCGCCTGCGGCCTGACCCTCTGTGCCTGCACTGGCAAGACGCGCAAGGCCGACCGTTGCTGAGTGACCGCGAGACATCGGCCTATTTCACCAGCAGCCGCACCGGCGCTGTGCGGCACTACCTGGCGCGAGACCGGTCAGAGCGCTACTACGGCCTGGGCGACAAGACCGGCCCGCTCAATTTGCATGGACGCCGCTTGCGCACCCTGGGTCTGGACGCACTCGGTTATGACCCGCAGTCGGGCGACCCGCTCTACAAGCACTGGCCTTTTGTGATGACCCGCGCACCCAGCGGCATGTGGTGGGGCATTTACTACGACACCCTGGCCGCCTGCACCTTTGACCTGGGCTGCGAGCACGACAATTACCACGAGCTGTTTCGCTATGTCGAGATCGATGACGGCGAGCTCGATTACTACCTGATGACCGGCAGCAACCCGGGCGAGGTGATGGCGCAGTTTGTCAAACTGATAGGCGGCACACACTTGCCGCCGCGCTGGTCGCTGGGTTACGCACAGACCGCCATGGGCCTGGCCGACGCACCCGATGCGCAAGTGCAACTTGACAGCTTCATCGACCGCATCCAGCAGGAAAACATACCTATCTCGTCCTTTCACTACGGCTCGGGCTACTCGTCCAAAGGCAAGCGCCGCTATGTCTTCACCTGGAACGAGAGCAAGTTTCCAGACCCGAAAACACTGAACGCCAAATTCAAGCAAGCCGGCATGCACTTGGTGGCCAACATCAAGCCCTGCCTGCTGGACGACCATCCGGCCTACGCCGGTGTCAAAGCCCAACAGGGTTTCATCCATGACGCAGGTACCGGCGAGCCCATCGTCGAGCAGTTTTGGGATGGTGTCGGCTCCCACCTGGACTTCACCCACCCGGCGGTGATTGACTGGTGGAAAACGCAGCTCAAAGCCCAGGTGCTGGACTTTGGCATTGACGTGGGCTGGAACGACAACAACGAGTACGCCATCATGGACGATGCGGCCAGCTGCCACGGCTTTGGCGCGGCCCTGCCGATACACCGTGCGCGACCGCTGCACGGCCTCTTGATGACGCGGGCCAGCTTTGAAGCCCAGGCGGCCAACGAAGGGAATACTCAGGTTTACAGCGTCACGCGCGGCGGCCCGCCCGGGCTGCAACGCTACGCGCAAACCTGGAGTGGCGACAACACCACCAGCTGGGAAACCTTGCGCTGGAACATACGCACCGGCCTGCAGATGTCGCTGTCTGGCATGTTCAATGTCGGGCATGACGTGGGCGGCTTTGCCGGCCCGCTGCCCGACCCCGAAATGTTTGTGCGCTGGGTGCAGGCCTGCTGCCTGAACCCGCGCATGGTGATGAACTCATGGAAAGCCGGCAACGTCAGCAATGTGCCCTGGATGCATGCCGAAGTCACGCCGCATGTGGCCAGCGCCATCCGGCTGCGCTACCGCTTGATGCCCTACCTGTGGTCCTTGTTTGAAAAAGCGGCCAGTGCCCACCAGCCCATCATCCGGCCTACTTTTTTTAACTTTCCTGACGACGAGCAAACTTACGCTGACTGCGATGACTTCATGCTGGGCGACGCCCTGCTGGTCGCACCGGTGGTGCAAATGGGTGAGCGCACGCGCAGCGTCTACCTGCCGGCAGGCCCGCGTGCCTGGATCAACTTTCACAATGGCGACACTCTGGCGGCAGGACGGCGTCACACCGTGCCTGCAGGGCTGGAGACTTTGCCGCTCTTTGTGCCCGAGGGCGGCGTGATTGCCATGTCAGCGCCGGTCAACGGCGTCTTTCATGTGGACAACCCGGTGAGTGAGCTTCGCCGCTTTGGCGCCCCGGCTTAACCGAACTTGCGCACAGCATCGAGCGCCAGACCGGCGCCGATGCTGCCAAACAGATCGCCCTCCACCCGCCGCGCCGCCGGCAGTAACTCGCCCACGCTCTGGCGCAGCAGCGGCACACCGCTGGAGCCACCTGTGAAAAACACGGTGTCCACCTGCTCAGC
>JAIPDA010000106.1 GCA_021737905.1 Rhodoferax sp. | reverse complement strand
CACCGCGACACACTGGCCGTGCGCACGGCCGAAGACAAAAGCCAGTTCGGCGAGAACTCCGAAGCCTTGTACCTGACCAGCAGCTTTGTGCAGCCCGACGCCGAAACAGCGCGCCGCCGATTTGCCGGTGAAGAAGACGGCTACATGTACTCCCGCTTCACCAACCCGACGGTGACCAGCATGGAACGGCGCCTGGCCGCGCTGGAAGGCACCGAAGCCTGCATCGGTACCTCTAGCGGCATGGCGGCCATCATGCTGATGTGCATGGGCCTCTTGAAGGCGGGCGACCATGTGATCTGCTCGCAGTCGGTGTTCGGCTCAACCATCAAGCTCTTGGGCAGCGAGTTCGGCAAATTCGGCGTTGAGACCAGCTTTGTCTCGCAGACCGACGCGGCCGAGTGGAAAGCGGCCATGAAGCCCAACACCAAACTGCTGTTTGCCGAATCGCCCACCAACCCGCTGACTGAAGTCTGCGACATACGCGCGCTGGCCGACATCGCGCATGCCGCCGGTGCCTGGCTGGCGGTGGACAACTGCTTTTGCTCGCCCGCGCTGTCGCAGCCGGTGACCATGGGCGCCGACCTCATCATTCACTCGGGCACCAAGTACCTGGACGGCCAGGGCCGCGTGATTGCCGGCGCCATCTGCGGGCCGCAAAAAATGATTGAAGAAAAATTTGTGCCCGTGATGCGCAGCGCCGGCATGACGCTGTCGCCTTTCAACGCCTGGGTGGTGCTCAAGGGCATGGAAACGCTGTCCATCCGCATGCACGCGCAAAGCGACAGCGCGCTGGCGCTGGCCACCTGGTTGCAAGCGCAGCCGCAAGTGGCACGCGTTTATTACCCCGGTCTCCAGTCACATCCCCAGCACGCCCTGGCCATGCAGCAGCAGTCGGGCAAGGGCGGCGCGGTGCTGTCCTTTGACGTCAAGGCTGAGGGCACCGAAGCGGCACGCCAAAACGCTTTTCATGTGATCGACAGCACTCAGGTGTGCAGCATCACCGCCAACCTGGGCGACACCAAGACCACCATCACCCACCCGGCCACCACCTCGCACGGGCGCCTGAGCGAAGCGCAGCGCCAGGCCGCAGGCATCTCGCAGGGTTTGATCCGCGTGGCCGTGGGCCTCGAACACATTGACGACCTCAAAGCCGACCTGGCGCGCGGTCTGGACACCCTCTGACATGACGACAACCCGCACCCGCTTTGCCCCGTCGCCGACCGGCTTCATTCATCTGGGCAACATCCGCTCGGCGCTGTACCCCTGGGCCTTTGCGCGCGCCACCGGCGGTGACTTCATCTTGCGCATTGAAGACACCGACCTCGAGCGCTCCAACCAGGCCTCGGTGGACGTCATCATCGAAGGCATGCGCTGGCTGGGGCTGGACTATGACGAAGGTCCGTTCTACCAAATGCAGCGCATGGACCGCTACAAGGCTGTGCTGGCCGAGTTGGTGGCCGCCGGCCATGTCTACCCCTGCTACATGAGCATCGAAGAACTCGACGCCCTGCGCGAGCGCCAGACCGAAGCCAAACAAAAACCGCGCTACGACGGCACCTGGCGCCCCGAGCCGGGCAAGACCCTGCCGCCCGTGCCCGCCGGCGTCAAACCTGTTTTGCGTTTTAAAAACCCGCAAGGCGGCGCCGTGGTCTGGGACGACAAGGTCAAGGGCCGCATCGAGATCAGCAACGACGAGCTTGATGACCTGGTGATCGCGAGGCCCGACGGAACGCCCACCTACAACTTCTGCGTGGTGGTGGACGATGTGGACATGGCCATCACCCACGTTATTCGCGGCGACGACCATGTCAACAACACACCGCGCCAGATCAACATCTTTCGCGCCTTGGGCAAAGACATTCCGGTCTACGCGCACCTGCCCACTGTGCTCAACGAGCAGGGCGACAAAATGAGCAAGCGCAGCGGCGCCAAAGCCGTGACGCAATACGCCGCCGAAGGCTATCTGCCCGACGCCATGGTCAACTACCTGGCCCGCCTGGGCTGGAGCCACGGCGACGACGAGATCTTCAGCCGCGAGCAGTTTGTCCAGTGGTTTAACCTCGACCATCTGGGCAAAAGCGCCGCGCAGTTTGATGAAGCCAAGCTGCGCTGGGTCAACGCACAACACCTCAAGGCGCTGCCTGACGATCAGCTGGCTACTTTGGTCGCGCCCTTTGTGCAGCAGCAAGGCGTCAGCATGGACGCTGCCCGCACGCTCAAAGCCTGCGCCTTGTTCAAAGACCGTTGCAGCACGCTGGTCGAGCTGGCCGGCTGGATCGCGCTGATTGAAAAAGGTGCAGTCGCCAGCCCCGAAGACATGGCCACGCACGTCACCGCCACCGTTCAACCGGCGCTGGCCACCCTGGCTCAAGCCTTGAGCGATTGTGAGTGGAGCAAACCCGCCCTTGCCGCTGTCATCAAGCAAGTGCTGGCAGACACCGGCCTGAAGATGCCGCAGCTGGCCATGCCTGTGCGCGTGCTCTTGTTGGGCACGCCGCAAACCCCGTCGCTGGACGCCGTGATCGAGCTTATGCCCCGTCAAGTGGTCTTAGACCGGCTCAAAGGCGGAGCAGGGCTTACGTAGCGCATCGAAATCGGGCTATAATTCGAAGCTCGACTGGTTTAGGGTAGCCTGAACCACAGGGGGGTATAGCTCAGCTGGGAGAGCGCTTGCATGGCATGCAAGAGGTCAGCGGTTCGATCCCGCTTACCTCCACCAACAGTCGAAAAGTTAGTTGAGTTTCGGCAGGCTCTGAAAAGCCTGCACCGGAAGTCCAAGGTTTGACCCCATCGTCTAGAGGCCTAGGACATCACCCTTTCACGGTGAGTACCGGGGTTCGAATCCCCGTGGGGTCGCCAGATTCACTGCAAAGTGATGAAAGCGAAAAGCAGACAACGGCAACGTTGTCGCTACCAGGAGTGGTAGTTCAGTTGGTTAGAATACCGGCCTGTCACGCCGGGGGTCGCGGGTTCGAGTCCCGTCCACTCCGCCAGTCATCAAGCAAATACGCCCCTTCTGGGGCGTGTTTCGTTTCTACCCACCAATTTACCCGCCATCAAATCTTGATGACTTGAGGCGCTGACTCCTATCCAGTACCGGTAAGGTGCGCGGCTTTGTGTTGTCTGGTTTACCGTCAACTTTGAGATTGCAGCGAAAAGCAGCTGGGCTGATTTTTCGCCAAGCAATGACCCCCACCGTACCCTCAACCGACAATACTGGACGAGGCGCTGAGCAAGTTGTTCTACTTGGCACTGAGAAATATCAGCCAGAAATGGAACATGCCGATTCGGGACTGGAAGGCTGCTCTCAATCGGTTAAGTATCGAATTTGAGGATCGGGTCCCTCAGCAATGACCCTTAACTCCGTTTACACAAAAATTCGGACACCCTCTGGCTTACATTCCTGCTTTACTTATTCATCCATACTATTTTGTCCTCATGGGGGCATATATCACTTCGGCTCAATCTGTTTGACGAAATTTGCTCTCATAAGGTCGAAATATTGACTGTCATGTTGATTCTCCTTAAAATATGCTCTCTAAGGGACAATTTATGAAGATCAATGATGTGACTCTGGTTGAATTGGCATGGGCGCTGAGTTCCGAGCGCAAACGCCAAAAGCTCTCTCGCGAAGACGCTGCAGCTGTGTGTGGTGTCAGTACGTCTTTTATTCGTGATGCTGAGTCGAACCCAGAGAATTGTTCGCTTGGAAAACTCGCGAAGCTCGTCAATGGCTTGGGGTTGAGCCTGGAGGTTTCAGGTCTTGAGCTTGCCCGATCTGGCTTGCCAAAGACAGATCGCGGACCAGGCCTTACTCCGCCAGCAAAGCCCGCGCCTCGAGGTCTCATGGCAGCTGCACTGGGGCTTCATCAAGCTGACTTTGGTGTGCCAGATTCTCAGCTCGTGGGTCGAGCCAAGGGGGGGCTGCCTGACTTGATGCAACAAAGGCCGAGTCAGCCAAGTCAGCCAAGTCAGCCAAGTCAGTTAAGTGGTGGACCAGGTCCGGCCTCACGGGTAGCGCAGCGCGATATCAAGAACAAATCGAAGGGTGAGTCATCATGATTCGATTGCGCGTGTGGGCCAATGAATTGCCGATGGGGTGGTTTGGACATCAAGCGGGGCAGTATTTCTTTCAGTACGACGAAGACTGGCTGAAGTCTGCGCATGCTTATGTGCTGGCCCCGCAGTTTGTGTTACGCACCGAACCTCACTTGGGAGAGCCGATCAAAACTTTTTTTGCAAACCTGCTGCCAGAGGGGGCCGCACTGGAAGAGATCTTGAACGCGATACACATACGCGATGCCAGCACATTTGAAATCATCGGTCAGTTGGGTGGAGAGTTGCCCGGTGTGTTGTCTGTGCGCGCCGAAGGCAATGTGCCCTCTGCGCAGCAGCAGTACAGCGCTCTGAGCAAAAATGAACTGAGCCAACGCATCAAGGACCGTGATCAGCAAAAACCCCTGCTCACCTCCAACGAGCAAAGCAGCATGTCGTTACCGGGAGCGCAGGACAAGCTTGGTCTGCGCTATGACGCCAAGCGCGACCGTCTTTATGACAGTGTCGGCAGTACGCCCACCACGCACATTACCAAGCCTGACACGCGGCTGGTGAAATTCCAGCCTAGCGCTATCAACGAATACCTGTGCATGCGCTTGGCGGCCGTCATCAAGTTGCCGGTGCCACCGGTCCACTTGATTCAGGTGCCCGAGACGGTTTACATCGTCCAGCGTTATGACCGCATCGTGTCGGGCGACAGCGTCAAGTGTCTGCATCAGATGGATGGCTGTCAGTTGCTGGGCTTGGGGCAAGACTGGAAATACGAGCGTCAAGGGCTGGTCAGCCTCAAGCGCATTGTTGAAGCACTGCGTGGGTTGCAGTTGCCGGCCAAAGACTTGCTGAGTTTTCAGCGCTGGGTCATGTTCAATTACCTCATTGGCAACAGCGACGCCCACGCCAAAAACATCTCCGTACTGATTGGTGAGACAGGCTATGCGCTGGCCCCTTTTTATGACTTGCTGTGCGTGCGGGTGTACGGCGACGACCGCCTCGCGTTGTACGTCGGCGACGAAGATCAATATGCGAGCATTGGAGCCCACTCGTGGGAGGCTTTTTGTGGAGACTGCGGCTTCAGCGTCAAGCCGACCTTGTCCCTGTTCAGGAAGATGGCGCAGGATGTGACCAAGGCTTGGGCCACAGTCACTGCGCAGGTCACTGCGGACTATGCGCTTTCGCAGCAAGAGTTGGCGTTGATTCAATCCATCACCGAGGTCATCGAAAACCACTGTTCAGCTGCAATGTCGATGACGGCGAAGCGCTGACAGGTGACGCCGATCTGAAATTTCTGACGAGAGACAACTACTTCTCGCGTCGAGGATCGCTTACATTTACTGTTCGCTTCTGTGATACCGCCGAAGTGGTAGCAAAGGTGGTAGCAGATTTTTTGTAGAGTGAACTGCAAAAAAATCAATGAAATCAAAGAATTACTGGTATTGGCGCAGAGTCCCGTCCACTCCGCCAGGCATCAAGTAAATACGCCCCTTCTGGGGCGTTTTTCATTCCTGCATACCCTAGGAGATGTCCAGAACATATCGCGCATTGATTGGGGTAGCTCGATCGAAGTCGCTGGAGTCAGTCTGGCTCTCAATGCCGCCAATCCCGTATCAGCTTGGCAACCACCCCGACTGCGCCTGAACCTTTGCGCTGGTTGCTGACTGACAGGTAAAAATTTTGCGACATGGCTGGGGCGGTGATCGGGCATGCGCTCAGCGTGCCTTGGGCCACATCGTCTTTCACAGACTCGGTTAAGGCCACGGTGTAGCCCCATCCTGCAATCACCATTTTTTTGATCAGGTGCACGGAGTGAACTTCCATGGTGACGTTCAATGCGCGCCCCGCTTCTTTGGCAGCGGCTTCCAGCCAGACACGCGCGCCGTTGGGCATCGGCGAGACGATCAGGGGCGTTTGGGCGAGTTGTTCAAAGCGGACGCTGGCAGCCCCGGTCATTGGATCCCCGGCCGGACCTACCAGCAGCAGGGGTGAGGTAAAAAGTCGCTCTATTTGCGGCAGTGTTTCTTGCCCCCAGTCGGACAGCACGCCCAGGTCGACCCGGCCCTCTTGGATCAGGTCCACCACCTGCCGCGTGGGTGCTTCAACCACTTGCAGGTGTATCAGGGGGTGGTTTTGACGCAGCGCAGGGTGTAGGTGCTGCATCAGCGGCCAGGAGATTGAAGCTTGCAGCGCCAGGCGCACGATGCCCTGGGCTTGGGAGAGTTCGCCGCCGATGACTTGGGCCAGTTGATCTGCGTCCCGCAGCAGTGATTCGGCATGCCGCACCAGCAGCCGGCCCGCGTCGCTCAGACTCGCGCCTCTGCCATGCCGTTCAAACAAACGGTGGCCCAGTTGCAGCTCAAGCTGAAGAATCCGCTTGCTGATAGCCGACTGAGTGACGCCAGAAATCTGAGCCGCCTTTGAAAAGCTGCCGGTGTTGGCCACGGCCAGAAAAAGTTTGAGATTGTCGAGCGCCATGATTATTATTCTTTATGGGAATATCTGAATTGTAATTATTCTCTATTGTCTTGGCTGATGCTTGACGCAATAATCTGGCAACTTAACCCTCTGCCTGCCGCCAAGTGACCCATCCCCTCAATGTTTTGGTATTGATGTCCGACGAGCACAACCCCGCATTCATGGGTTGCGCCGGTCATCCTTTCATTCGAACCCCGAACCTGGACCGGCTGGCCGCCCGCGGCACCCGCTTCACCAACGCATACACCTGCAGCCCGATTTGTGTGCCGGCGCGGGCGGCCTTTGCCACGGGGCGTTATGTGCACGAAATCGGTTTTTGGGACAACGCTGACGCCTACGACGGCAGCATTCCCAGTTGGCACCATGTGTTGCGGCAGGCCGGCCATGACGCGGTGTCGATCGGCAAGCTGCATTTCAGGGGCCGTGCAGGTGACGACCACGGCTGGACCGAGGAGATCCTGCCCATGCATGTGATCGACGGCCTGGGAGATATCAAGGGCCTGGTGCGCGAGAACATTCCGGTGCGCAAGGGCGGCGACAAGATGGCCAAGCTGGCCGGCCCGGGCGAATCCACTTACACCGCCTACGACCGTGATATCGGCCAGACAGCCTGCGACTGGCTCAAGGGCCGCGGTCAGCAAACTGCTGATAAGCCCTGGGTCTTGTTTGTGTCCATGGTGGCGCCGCATTTCCCGCTGACCGCACCTGCGCGCTGGTATGAGTATTACGCTGCCATGGACCTGCCCATGCCCAAGCTCTACGACAAGGCCGTTCGTCCGCACCATCCCTTCACAGACGAATACGCCCGGGTGGTGGACTACGACACGCACTTTCACAGTCCGCAGGATGTCCGGCGGGCGATCACCGGTTACAGCGGCCTGGTCTCTTTCATGGACGAGCAAATGGGACAGGTGCTGGCTGCGCTCGATCAGTCCGGCATGGCCGGTGACACGCTGGTGATCTACACCAGCGACCACGGCGACAACCTGGGCGCACGCGGCCTGTGGGGCAAGTCAACGATGTACGAAGAGTCCGCCGGGGTGCCGATGATTCTGGTCGGGCCGGGTGTGGCTGCCGGTCAGGTCTTGGCCGAGCCTGTCAGCCATGTGGATTGCGCCGTCACCATCTTGCAGGCGGCGGGTGCGCCGGCGCTGCCGCAGGCCAGCGGGCA
>JAIPDA010000105.1 GCA_021737905.1 Rhodoferax sp. | reverse complement strand
GTCGCTCAGCGGGCGCCACGGTGGCCGCTGCCCGAGCGGCCCTGGGCTTGCAAGCAGGTGCAGACGCCAGGCCCTCCGGCGTGGCCGCCAACATGGCCGGCGGCACGCACCACGCCAGCGCTGAGCAGGGCAGCGGCTTTTGTGTTTTCAATGATGCCGCCGTGGCCGCACGCTTGATGCAAGCCGAATGGAGCCGCTTTCATGGCCCCCAGCGCGCAGCGCTGCAGGTGGCTGTGATCGACCTGGATGTGCACCAGGGCAACGGCACGGCCAGCATCTTCAGGCAAGACGCCAGCGTTTTCACCCTGTCCCTGCACGGCAAGCACAATTTTCCCTTTCGCAAGGAAGCCGGTGACCTGGACAAGGATTTGCCCGACGGTTGCACCGATGCGCCCTACTTGCAGGCACTGGACGACGCGCTTGTTGAGCTGGACCGGCGCTTTGCCCCCGGCCTGGTGATTTACCTGGCAGGCGCTGACCCCTTTGAGGGCGATCGCCTGGGTCGACTGGCTTTGAGCTTTGAGGGCCTGAAGGCGCGTGACCAGCGAGTCTTTGAATGGGCCTGGCAACGCCGCGTGCCCCTGGCCTTTGCCATGGCGGGCGGCTACGGTGTCAATATCGACGACACCGTGCAAGTGCAGATGAACACTTACGAGCTGGCGCTGGCTTATTGGCAGCGATGGCAGCGATGGCAGCAGCCGCAGCACTGGCAAAATCAAGAAATGCCCTTGAACCCCACGCCCCAGCACCCGGTATGAGTCGCCCCATTGCCCAGGCCCGCAGCGCCTACACAATTTTTTACCCGATCAGCACCCGCTGGCTGGACAACGACGTCTACGGGCATGTCAACAATGTGGTTTATTACGGCTGGTTTGACACGGCCGTGAACCGGTTTTTGATCGAACAAGGCGGGCTGGACATTCATGCAGGCGACTTCATGGGTCTGGTGGTCGAGTCGCAATGCAACTACTTTGCCTCCTTGGCTTATCCGCAGGAAGTACAAGCCGGCCTGCGCGTGGCCCATGTCGGCCATAGCAGCGTGCGCTATGAAGTGGCGCTGTTCGCCGTGCACAGTACAGACCCGAGTGCTGGGGCTGACGCCCTGTGCGCGGCCAGCGGTCACCTCGTGCATGTTTATGTAGACCGTCTCACGCGCCGGCCGGTGGCCTTGCCCGCACCCTTGCTGTCGGCGCTGGCAAAGCTGCGCTGCTGAGTTGTGAACTTGATGCGCACAGACCTTTTTTGGCAACCTAAGATGGGTCCTCATCAGCCATGAACCCAAGTCCTTTGCATCCATCTCAAGACCAGACCAAAGCGCCTGCCGGCACTCAGGTGGAGTTGCCGCATGCAGAGTTTTGCGCCGGCCTGCCGGCGGGTCGCTTTCATTTGATTGTCAACCCCGAGCGGGCCCAAAAATATGTGCGGCACCGTTTGTTTGTGGTCGGGCTGGCCTTGCCCGTCATCGCCATCGGCACGGCGCTGGCCTGGTCGGGCCATGTCTGGTTGGGTTTGCCCATGGTGGCGGCTGGATTGATTGTGCCCCGCGTGATCAAAGCACAGGCCGCCAAAATTCTTTTGCATCTGGTTTTGCGCGAAGAAAAAACCTACCTCGAAGCGCTGGATTTCGAAATCATGGAAGTGCGCCTGCGCTAGCAGCGCTATCCGGCCCAAGGCCCGCTATTTCTTAAAGAAAGACTCCTTATGAACCCTGTAGACCAAGCCATCACCAGCCGCATGTCGGTGCGTGCTTTTTTGCCTGAGGCCGTCCCGCGTGAGACGTTGATGCATGTGCTCGATGTCGCCAGTCGCGCACCATCCGGCGTTAACACCCAGCCCTGGAAGGTCTATGTGCTGCAAGGGGAGACGCGCGATGAACTGGTGAGCAAAGTTTGCGCTGCCCATGACGCTGTGCGTGCCGACCCGGGCCTGGCTGCCCACTATCAGGAAGCCTACCCCTACTACCCCGAGAAATGGGTCTCCCCCTACATTGAACGTCGCCGTGAAAACGGCTGGGGCTTGTACGGATTGCTGGGTATCGGCAAGGGCGACAAAGACAAAATGCATTCGCAACACCAGCGCAACTACCGTTTTTTTGATGCGCCGGTCGGCCTCATGTTCACGATTGACCGCGTGCTGGGGCGGGGCAGTCTGCTGGACTACGGCATGTTTTTACAAAGCATCATGGTGGCGGCGCGCGGTCATGGACTGCACACCTGCCCGCAGGCCGCGTGGAACGGTTTCGCCAAAATCATCCTGCCGCACATTGGCGCCGGCGAAGAAGAGATGCTGGTTTGCGGTATGGCGCTGGGCTATGCCGACCCGTCTGCACTGGTCAACAGCTTTCACACGCCCAGAGAGTCTGCTTCGCAATTCACCCACTTTGTGGCCTGAGGCTGCAAGTCCCGGTTGCGGGTAAAGTCGGGGTTTGGCTCGCGTGCAGCACTGCGGCGTGCGG
This sequence comes from Rhodoferax sp., assembly GCA_021737905.1. Lineage (GTDB taxonomy): Bacteria > Pseudomonadota > Gammaproteobacteria > Burkholderiales > Burkholderiaceae_C > Polaromonas. The sequence continues at coordinate 5,257 of JAIPDA010000105.1, read as the reverse complement.
TTTTCGGGGCTTGGCGGCCCATTTTTCTTTTTTCTCTGAAAGCGTTTTGTCATGACCATGACCACCACATCCTCCGGCCTGCAGTATGAAGACACCGTGCTGGGCACCGGTGCCGTTGCCAAAGCCGGCCAGTACGTCAGCGTGCATTACACGGGCTGGCTTTACACGGACGGCGTGCAGGGCGCTAAGTTTGACTCCAGCAAAGACCGCGGTGACCCCTTCGAGTTCTCACTGGGCGCCGGTCAAGTGATCAAGGGCTGGGACGAAGGCGTGCAGGGCATGTCGGTGGGCGGTACGCGTCGCCTGGTGATTCCACCTGAGCTAGGCTATGGCACACGCGGCGCTGGTGGTGTGATTCCACCCAATGCCACCTTGCTGTTTGAAGTCGATTTCCTCGGCTGACAGGCCCACTGTCACTGAGTCTTTGCTTTCACGTCTACAGTTGCCCATGCGGGCAGCGCTGCCCCGGCCATGAACTTGCTCGAGTTCCCGGGTGCGCAGGTGGAGTCGGGCGCTTGCCTTGTTGCCGGTTGAATTCAATCAAAAGGAGATGTTTGTGAAAGCCCTGCTGCACTTAGCCCTCACGGGTTTTTTATGCTTTGTGCCGGGCCTGGCCGTGGCCGCAGACTTTGACGGCAGCCAGTTGTCTGCATGGTGGGGTGTGCCTTTTGCGGGCATATTGCTGTCGATTGCCATCTTGCCCCTGGCCACGCCCGGGCTGTGGCATCACCATTATGGAAAAATTTCGGCGGCCTGGGCCCTGGCGTTTTTTATTCCTTTTGCTGTGAGCTTTGGCGGTACAGCGGCGGGTGTCAGCCTGGTCCATGCCCTGCTGGCCGAATACATACCTTTCATTGTTTTGTTGACCGCATTGTTCACCGTGGCCGGTGGCATCCATATTCGCGGCAATCTGCATGGTACGCCGGCGCTCAATGCGGGAATTTTGATCATTGGCGCCGTGCTGGCCAGTTTCATGGGCACCACGGGCGCTTCCATGTTGATGCTGCGTCCGCTGATCCGTGCCAACGACAACCGCGTGCACAAGGCGCATGTGATCGTGTTTTTCATCTTCATCGTCTCCAATGCCGGTGGATCACTCACCCCCTTGGGAGACCCGCCCTTGTTTTTAGGTTTTTTGAAGGGCGTTGATTTTTTCTGGACAGTCAAGCACATCTTTCCGGAAACTCTTTTTCTTATTGGAAGCCTGCTGGCGATTTTCCTGGTGATTGACACCTGGTTTTTCCGCCGCGAGGGTGTCATGAAGGTCGATCCAACGCCGGATACCCGGCGCTTTGGTTTTGACGGTGCTGTCAATTTTGTGCTGCTCGGCGTCGTGGTGGCCTTGGTGCTGATCAGCGGTTTCTGGAAGTCTGCGGTGTCCTTCAACGTGATGGGTACCGAGGTTGGACTCCCCGGGCTGGTGCGCGACATCGGGCTGGTTGCTGTGACCTTGTTGTCTCTAAAGATCACCGCCGAAAAAGTGCACGCAGACAATCAGTTCTCTTGGGGGCCGATGGTGGAAGTCGCCAAGCTCTTTGCAGGTATTTTTCTCACCATCATCCCGGTCATTGCCATGCTCAAGGCGGGCTTGAACGGGCCTTTTGGTATGGTGGTTTCTGCCGTGACCCGGGCCGACGGCCAGCCTGACCCCATGATGTATTTTTGGGCCACTGGCATTTTGAGTTCTTTCCTGGACAACGCACCCACTTACCTGGTGTTCTTCAACACCGCCGGCGGTGATCCGGCCGTCCTGATGACCACGCTGGCCCCGACGCTGGCGGCCATGTCTGCAGGTGCCGTGTTCATGGGCGCCAACAGTTACATCGGCAATGCGCCCAACCTGATGGTGAAAGCCATTGCAGAAGACCGCGGTATCAAGATGCCCAGTTTCTTTGGCTACATGGCCTGGTCCGGTGCGATCTTGATTCCACTCTTCGTGATCATGAGCTTCATCTGGTTTCGCTGAGCTAAAGTTGGCTGACTTTGTTATCGCTACCCGCACCTGGTTTTTGATTTGGATACCTCATGCGTCTTCCCAAGCTCCTGATGGCACGCGCCGTTTTCCCTGAAGTTCTCGATCGTTTGTCGAAGCACTTTGAAGTTCAAGCCAACCAGGCCGACACGGTCTGGTCCAAGGCCGAGTTGATTGAGCGCCTGCAGGGCAAGCAGGCTGCTTTCACCACGGGCGGTGACCGCATTGACGCCGAAGTGCTGGCCGCTTGCCCGGAGCTGAAAATCTGCGCCAACATGGCGGTGGGTTACAACAACTTTGACATTAGCGCCATGACGGCAGCGGGGGTGCTGGCCACCAACGCGCCCGACGTGTTGACTGAAACCACCGCTGACTTCGGCTTTGCCCTGATGATGGCCACCGCCCGCCGCATCACCGAAAGCGAACACTTTCTGCGCGCCGGCCAGTGGACCAAGTGGAGCTTTGACATGTTTGCCGGCGCCGACATTCATGGCGCCACGCTGGGCATTTTGGGCATGGGCCGCATCGGCCAGGGCATTGCCAAACGCGGCGCCCACGGCTTTGGCATGAAGGTCATCTACCACAACCGCTCGCGCCTGGACGCCGGCTTGGAGGCTGACTGCAAGGCGCACTACGTCAGCAAAGAAGAGCTGCTCAAGACGGCAGACCACCTGGTGCTGGTGTTGCCTTATTCGGCGGCTTCACACCACACCATCGGTGCGGCCGAGTTGGCGCTGATGAAGCCCACCGCCACGCTGGTCAACATTGCGCGCGGCGGCATTGTGGATGACGCGGCGCTGGCCGTGGCGCTGAAAAACCGCACCATCGCCGCTGCCGGCCTGGACGTGTTTGAAGGCGAGCCGATGTTGCACCCCGGTCTGCTGGAGGTGCCCAACGTGGTGCTCACGCCGCACATCGCCAGCGCCAGCATCCCGACCCGGCTGGCCATGGCCAACCTGGCCGCAGACAACCTGATCGCCTTTGCCGGCGGCAAGCCGCCGCCTACGCCGCTGAACCCTGCCGTGCTGGCCCGGTCTTAACGCCTATCAATTGGATGCCAGACTTTATGCTTTGGGCTTTGTTGGGGCTGGCGCTGGCGAGCGTGGTGCTGCTGCTGAGCTTGCGCATGTCGGCCCGCTCGCGCTCCGGCAGCGACCCCCAGCTGCAAGCCGAATTGGCGCGGCTGGCTGCAGCCAACGAGCGGCTAGAGCGCGAACTGCGCAACGAAGTGCAAACCAGTGCCCGCGACACCCGCACCGAGCTCACACAAGGATTGTCAATTTTTCAGCAGGCCTTGCTGGCGCAGTCGGGTGATGTGGCGCGCACCCAGAACACGCAGATTGACGCCTTCGGCCAGCAACTGGCGCTGCTGCAAAAAAACCTGTCAGACACCTTGAGTCTGCAACTGTCTGGCCTGAGTGAATCGAACGCCCGCCGCATGGCCGAAGTGCGGCAAACACTCGAGGCGCAGCTGGCGCAGCTGCAAGCCAGCAACGCCGCCAAGCTCGACGAAATGCGCGCCACCGTCGATGAAAAACTCCAGGCCACGCTGGAAACACGGCTGGGTGAAAGCTTCAAGCAAGTGGCGGACCGGCTCGAGCAGGTGCACAAAGGCCTGGGCGAAATGCAGACGCTGGCGCAGGGTGTGGGTGACCTCAAACACTTGCTGACCAACGTCAAGACGCGCGGTATTTTTGGCGAGGCGCAACTCGCCGCTTTGCTTGAGCAGGTCTTCACCGTGGACCAGTATGCCGCGCAAATTGCCACCCGCCCGGGCGGCAAGAGTGTGGTTGATTTCGCCATCAAGCTGCCCGGGCGCAGCGATTCGGGTGAGCCGTTATGGCTGCCGATTGATGCGAAGTTTCCGAATGAAGACTACGAGCGCCTGCTCGACGCCCAGCAGCGCGCTGATGCACCCGCCGCTGAAGCGGCCGGTAAGGCGCTGGAGCTGCGCATACGGCTGGAAGCCAAATCCATCGGCGAGAAATACATCGAGCCGCCCTACACCACCGACTTTGCCATCTTGTTTTTACCGACCGAGGGTCTGTACGCCGAAGTCTTGCGCCGCCCGGGTTTGATGGAGTTTTTGCAGCGCGAGCACCGCGTGGTCTTGGCCGGTCCGACCACCTTGCTGGCCATGCTCAATTCGCTGCAAATGGGTTTCAGGACGCTGGCGCTGGAAAAGCGCAGCAGCGAAGTCTGGCAGGTGCTGGGTGCCGTCAAAACCGAGTTTGGCAAGTTCGGCGATGTGCTGGCCAAGGTCAAGTCGCAAACTGAAACTGTGCTCAACACCCTCAACAGCGCCGAGCAGCGCAGCCGCGTCATGGGCAAGGCCCTGCGCCAGGTTGAAGCCCTGCCAGACATAGAGTCTGCCCGACTGATCCCCCTCACACCCCTGGACGCTGACATTGATTGAGCCCGCACATCAGGAGCTTCGCCGCGCGATGCATTCATGAGCCCTGAACTCGCGCGCATCATCCTGGCACAAATTTGTCTGCATGCCTGCATGGCTGGTACCCGCATGGCCGCGCCTTTGCTGGCCTTGAGTGAGGGATACAGTCCGGCGGCCGTGGGCGTTTTGCTGGCGCTGTTTGCGCTCACCCAGGTTTTTTTGGCTTTGCCTTCGGGCCGTTACGCCGACCGTCACGGGCTCAAGCGCCCGGTGGGCTTTAGCGTCATCGCCGCAGTAATTGGCGCCGGTGCGGCCGTTGCTTTCCCGGTGTTTCCGGTGCTGTGTCTGGCTGCTTTGCTGACCGGCGGCGCCACCGGCAGCTCTGTGATTGCCTTGCAGCGCCATGTCGGCCGGGCTGCCAGCGGTGCACTGGAGCTGCGCAAGGTGTTTGGCTGGTTGTCGATAGGCCCGGCCCTGTCCAATTTCATCGGCCCTTTTTCAGCCGGTCTCTTCATCGACCACTTCGGCCCCACCCCGGGCAGTCTGCCGGGTTACCGCGCCGCCTTTTTGGTGATGGCCTTGTTGCCACTGCTGAGTTGGTGGCTGCTCAGGCGCGTGCAGGAATTGCCCCCCATCATTGCTGCGCCCGGCAGCCCGGTGCCCAAGGCCTGGGACTTGATGTCCAGCCCGGATTTCCGGCGGCTCATGCTGGTCAACTGGCTTTTGTCGTCCTGCTGGGATGTGCACACTTTTGTGATCCCGGTGCTGGGTTTTGAGCGCGGTATATCAGCGTCTGTGATCGGCACAATTTTGGGTGCCTTCGCAATCGCGGCAGCGGCCGTGCGCGTGCTCTTGCCCCTGATCGCCAACCGTATTCGAGAATGGGCATTGCT
>JAIPDA010000104.1 GCA_021737905.1 Rhodoferax sp. | reverse complement strand
TGCATCCCACGGCATCGGCGCGGCGCGAGCCCTGCAAGTGCACCCGGACGCCGGTGCCTATGCCGGGCTGGCACTGGGGATGCAAGTGATGTTGACGCCACTGTGGCTGCCGCTGCTGTTTAGCTTTTTATAAGCGGCAACAAGTTTTCATCCATATTAGTTTTCAAGCCTCGCGGCCCGCTTTGCACACACTGCACCGCTGCGCCGAGTACGGCAAGATGCTGGTGCGTGCGGGGCAGATCAAGCATCCGGACTTGCCGCGCTTTTAATTTGCGGCTGCCAACAAAGTGCAGCGTTGGATCTTTGTCAGCGCCTCGCCCATTTTTTCGCGGGCCAGTGCCATGTCGTAGTTTGTCTGGCCACGCAGCCACCAGCCATCACTTAAACCAAAGTAGCGGCACAGACGTAAATCGGTATCGGCGGTGATAGAGCGCTTGCCCGCCACGATGTCGCCAATGCGTTGGGCAGGCACCCCAATTTCTTTGGCCAGCCGATATTTACTCAAACCCAAGGGCTTAAGGAATTCTTCTTCCAGCATTTCGCCGGGGGTAACGGGTGCTACTTTTCTCATCATTTCACCTCAGTGGTAGTCAACGATTTCCACATCAAAAGCGCCTTCGGCGCCCCATTTAAAACAGACGCGCCATTGATCGCTGATGCGAATGCTGTATTGGCCTCTTCGATTGCCCTTGAGTGATTCCAGTCTGTTTCCAGGCGGCGCACGCAAATCATCCAACACGATTGACCAGTCCAGCTGCTCTAGCTTGCGCAAGGCTGGGCGCTCGATGTTGACCCACCGGGCTACGCGTTTGCCATCAAAGAGCTTTTGGGTGTCTAAACATTTGAAAGACTTGATCGCCATGCGCAAATAGTAACGCCGCACATGATTAACGTCAAATAGCGAACGAAATCACGCAGTCTTACTGCGCCCGCCAAATACCGCCGTCCCCACCCGCACCATCGTGCTGCCGGCCTGCACAGCGGCTGCCAGGTCACCGGTCATGCCCATTGACAAGGTGTCGAACTGGGGCTGGTTCAAAGCGGCTTTCACTTCTTCAAACAAGGCGCGTGCTTTGGTGTGCACGGCCACCTGGGCGTCTAAGCCGGTCACCGGCTCGGGGATGGTCATCAAACCGCGCAAGACCAGGCGAGGCAGCTTGATGACCTCGACGGCCAACGGGAGCGCCTCGGCGGGTGCCACGCCCGACTTGTTGGCGCCGCCGTCGATGTTGACCTGCAGGCAAATTTGCAGCGGCGGCAAACCGGCCGGCCGCTGTTCACTCAAGCGCTCGGCAATCTTGAGCCGGTCCACCGACTGCACCCAGTCAAAGTGCTCGGCCACGGGCCGCGTTTTGTTGCTTTGGATGGGCCCGATGCAATGCCACTGCAAAGCCGGCAAGCCGGCTTGCGCCGGTTCGGCCAGCCACTGGCGCAGCGCCTGAATTTTCTCAACGCCTTCCTGGATGTAGTTCTCGCCAAACGCACTTTGCCCGGCGCGCACCGCCTCGATCACCGCGTCTGCGCCAAAAGTTTTGGAGACGGCCAACAAAGCCACACTGTCCGGCGCGCGGCCGGCCGCGGCCGCGGCTTGGGCGATCTGCTGGCGCACGAGGGCGAGTTGGCTGGAAATGCCCAACACTGAACGGTCTGCCGGAGCGGAGGGGACTTGCTTGTTCATACTGGCACTTTAACAACATGCAAAGCAGCAGCCATGGACCTGACCGCACTGCTCACCGCCGCGCTGAAGCACCAGGCCTCTGACTTGCATTTGTCGGCGGGTATGCAGCCCATGTTGCGCGTGCATGGCCAGATGCAGGCCATGGACTTGCCGGCTTTGGACGCCGATGCGGTGCAGCACTTGCTGGCGCAGGCCACCAGCGCTGAGCAGCAGCGAGTGCTGGCCACCGCGCTGGAGCTGGACTTTGCGCTGGCCCTGCCGGAGCTGGGGCGCTTTAGGGTGAATGCTTTCATGCAAAGCCGCGGCGCGGCGGCGGTGTTTCGCTGCATACCTGGCGAGGTGCCCACGCTGGCCTCGCTGGGCGTGCCGGCGGTGGCGGCTGAACTGGCACTGTGCCCGCGCGGCCTGGTGCTGGTGACGGGGCCTACCGGCTCGGGCAAGTCCAGCACGCTGGCGGCCATGCTCAGCCATTATTTGCACTCGCAGCGCGGCCATGTCATCACGATCGAAGACCCGATCGAGTTTGTGCACAGCCCCGGCCAGGGCCTGGTGAACCAGCGCGAGCTGGGCCGTCACACGCACAGCTTCAGCGCCGCCTTGCGTGCTGCTTTGCGTGAAGACCCGGACGTGATTCTGGTGGGCGAGCTACGCGACCTGGACACCATACGCCTGGCGCTGACGGCAGCAGAGACGGGGCAGCTGGTGCTGGGCACGCTGCACTCGGCCAGCGCCACCAAGGCGATAGACCGGCTGATCGATGTCTTTCCTGCAACTGAAAAAGACATGGTGCGCAGCATGCTGTCTGAGTCACTGGCAGGCGTGATTGCGCAAACTTTGTGCCGCACCGCCGACGGCACGGGCCGCGTGGCCGCGCATGAAGTGATGCTGGGCACGCCGGCCATACGCAACCTGATACGCGAGGCCAAGGTGGCGCAAATGCAGACCAGCTTGCAGACCGGCGCCAGCCTGGGCATGCAGACGCTGGACCAGAGCCTGGCCGAGCTGGTGCGCCGCCAGCGCATCACGCCGGCCGAGGCACGCCTGCACGCCAAAGTGCCGGCCCAGTTGGCCGGCTGAGGACGGCCGCTGGGCGGTTGGTGGCTGTGTGAAAATCAGCCACGACAGACCTTGCCTGCGCCCGCAGCGGCGCCAACCCCAACCACAGAGATCACACCATGAGCAGCACCAACCCCAAAACCTACGCCGCCGTCACTTCCCGCAAAGTCGCCTTTCTGGGCTTGGGTGTGATGGGCCACCCCATGGCCGGCCATCTGGCGCTGGCCGGGCATCAAGTCACGGTCTACAACCGCAGCGCGGCCAAGGCAGCGGCCTGGTGCGCCGAGTTCGCTTCGACCGCAGCGCCGCGCCAGGCAGCCACGCCGCGGCTGGCTGCAGCCGGTGCCGACATGGTGTTTTGCTGCGTGGGTAATGACGACGACCTGCGCAGCGTGGTGCTGGGCGCTGACGGTGCGCTGGCGGGCATGAAACCGGGCGCGGTGCTGGTGGACCACACCACGGCCTCGGCCACCGTGGCGCGCGAGTTGTATGCCGCTGCCAAGGCGCTGGGTCTGCACTTCATTGATGCGCCGGTGTCGGGTGGCCAGGGCGGCGCGCAAAACGGCGCGCTCACCGTCATGTGCGGTGGTGACGCCGCCGCTTTTGAGGCGGTGCAAAGCGTCGGCATGGCGTTTGCCAAGGCCTTCACCTTGATGGGCGAGAGTGGCGCCGGCCAGCTGACCAAGATGGTCAACCAGATTTGCATCGCCGGGCTGGTGCAGGGCTTGAGCGAAGCGATTGCCTTCGGCCAGAAAGCCGGCCTGGACATGAACCTGGCGCTGGACGTGATCGGCAAGGGCGCGGCGCAAAGCTGGCAACTCGACAACCGCGGCAAGACCATGGTGGCCGACAAGTTTGAGTTTGGCTTTGCCGTGGACTGGATGCGCAAAGACCTGGGCCTGGTGCTGGACGAGGCCAAGCACAACGGCGCACGCCTGCCGGTCACCGCGTTGGTCGATCAGTTTTACAGTGACGTGCAGGCCATGGGCGGACGCCGCTGGGACACGTCCAGCCTGATCAAGCGCTTGAAGTAAGCGCTCCTGTCAGAGCGCGGGCTCAGGCTTTGGGCTTGGCCGGCGCAGGTGCCGGCTCGCTCTTGGCGGGCCGCAGACCGCGCAACTCTTGTTCGCTGATGTCTTCAAACACCCGGACCACCCGCTGCACACCGGGAATGGTGCGGGCAATGTTGGTGATGCGGTCGGCCTCGCGCTTGGTGACGCGGCCCATCAGGTAAACCACGCTGTGCTCGGTGATCACCTTGACTGCGTTGCTCTCCAGGTCACTGGCGTCAAGCAAGGCGGCCTTGATGCGGCCGGTGATCAGCAGGTCTGCCGAACGGTCTGCCAGTGAGGGCGTGTTCTTCACCGCCAACGAATTGACCACAGACATCACGTTGTCTACTTTGGCGATCAGTTGTTCGACCGCCTGCTTGTCTTTCTCATTGGGCACCTCGCCGGTCAGCAGAACCTGCCGGTTGTAGCTGGTCACATTGACACGCACGCGCGTTCCAAAGTCGCCGCGAATTCGGCTCAGGCCGCGCAACTCGATGCCCTCGTCTTCAAGCTGCGCGCCGGAGGTGCGCCGGTCGGTGGCAACGATCATCGTGCCGGCCGCCGCCCCGCCGAGTACCAGCGGCACACACGCCGTCAGCGTGCTGGTCAAAGCCAAAAAAGCACCACAAAAACCTGCCGCGACAAGCGCGCGTTGAACAACTGACTGCTTCATGAAGAAACCTCCTGATCACCTAACAATTGAGCGTCCACGGCGTCACAAATACAGTGCAGTACCAACAAGTGGACTTCCTGGATTCGGGGGACGTGGTCGTTGGGAACGCAGACATGCACATCCGTTTCGCGCAGGGCATGCGTTATCTTGCCCCCGCCTTTGCCCGTCAGGGCGACCACGGTCATTTCGCGCTCATGGGCCGCTTCAATTGCGGCCAGCACATTGGGACAGTTGCCGTGCGCACTGAGCGCAAGCAAGACATCGCCGGCAACGCCAAAGGCGCGCACCTGCTTGGAAAAAATCACATTGAAGTCATAGTCGCTGCCGATGCCGGTCAACATGGACGCATCGGCGGCCAGAGCCATGGCGGCGAGCTCGGGGCGCTCGCGGTCGTAGCGGCCGACGAACTGGGCCGCAAACAGTTGTGCACCCGCAGCAGCGCCGCCGTTACCACACGCCAGCACTTTGCCGCCACTGGTGACGCTGGCCAGCACCGCCGCCACGGCAGCAGCCACAGGCACAGACAGCGCCTGGGCCGCCTGGTACTTGAGATCGGCACTGTCGATGAAGTGCTGCTCTATGCGTTGTTCGATCATGGCCGCAATGATAGCGGCTCGCCGGACTCAAGAACTCGTCTTACGATGCATCGAACGCCGATTGCAGCCATTCGAGGGTCGGGCTGTCATCTGCTTTGGATACGCCTTGCACCAGCACCACGTCAAAGCGGCAGGGCGGCAGACTGGCCAGGCGTTGCAGGTAATGGCGTGCCGCAAAAATAATTCTCCGCTGTTTGACCCCCGTGATGCTGGCGCCCGCGCCACCGTGCGAGGCGCTGGCGCGCTGGCGCACTTCGACAAACACCAAGGTGCCGTCGGGCGCACGCATGATGAGGTCGATCTCGCCGCCGCCGCGTCCGGGCGTCTTGAAATTGCGATGCAAGAGGCGCAAGCCGCGTGCGGTCAGGTACTCGGCCGCCAGCGCCTCGGCCGCGTCACCGCGGCGCTTGGTGGTAATCTGCTGGCCTGACGCTGCCGCCGCGCTCCCTGCTGGGGGCGTGCGCTTTTTGGAAAACAACATTGAACGCTTCTTTCGACCTGGCACTGGACGCCGCGCGGGCTGCGGCTGGTCTGCAGCACTACCCGCAGGCCACACTTTACGTGGTGGCCACGCCGATTGGCAACCTGTCGGACATCACACTGCGTGCCTTGCATGTGCTCAGCCTGGTCGACGCGATCGGCTGCGAAGACACCCGCCACACCCAACCGCTGCTGCGCCAATACGGCGTCAGCAAGCCCCTGCTGCCGGTGCATGAGCACAACGAAGCCGAAGCGGCCGCCTTGGTGATAAAGCGGCTGCAGCGTGGTGAACGCGTGGCTTATGTGAGCGACGCCGGCACGCCCGCCGTCAGTGACCCGGGTGCGCGCTTGGTGGCTGCGGTGCGCGCCGCAGGCTTGGCTTGCGTGCCGCTGCCGGGTGCCAGCAGCGTGACCACGGCGCTGAGCGTGGCCGGCATCTGCGGCGACAGCGGGTTTGTGTTTGCCGGCTTTTTACCCAACAAAGCCGAAGCGCGTGACCAAGCTGTGCTGGAACTGTTGAGCGAAAAGCGCGCCGTGGTTTTTCTGGAAGCGCCGCACCGCATGGAAGCGCTGGCACGCGCATTTGCACCGCTGGGTAATCGGACTTTGACGGTGGGGCGCGAGTTGACCAAGCAGTTTGAAGAAATAGCCACCCTGGCTGCGGCTGATTTGGTCGCCTGGCTGGCGGCCAGTGCGCAGCGCTTGCGCGGCGAATTTGTGCTGGTGCTGCACCCTGCGCCAGAGGCTGCCGCCGCAGACGACAGTACGCGCGTGTTGCAGTTGTTGCTGGCCGAATTGCCCTTAAAAACCGCCGTCAAGTTGGCGGCTGAAATCACCGGCGGCGGGCGCAATGAACTCTATGAGACAGCGTTGAAACTGAAGAAGGCATGAACCCGGACGCCGCGCAGATCTGGCGCGCCCCGCGCTGGGCGCTGGCTGTGCTGCTGGCCTTGCTGGGCATGCTGGGGCCGTTTTCGATTGACACTTACCTGCCGGCTTTTTCAGGCATTGCCCGCTCGCTGGGCGCTACGCCCGCAGAGATGCAGCAAACCTTGTCGGCCTACCTGTTTGGTTTTGCCTTCATGAACCTGTTTCATGGCGCGCTGTCCGACAGTCTGGGACGCCGGCCTGTGGTGTTGTGGGGCATTGCCGTGTTCACGTTGGCGTCTGCCGGCTGCGCCATGTCGCAAAGCATAGGGCAGCTGGTTTTTTTCAGGGCTTTGCAAGGCCTGTCTACCGGCGCCGGCATTGTGGTGTCTCGCGCCGTCATTCGCGATATGTTCGCCCCGGCCCAGGCGCAAAAGGTGATGAGCCAGGTCACTATTTATTTTGGCGTGGCACCCGCCGTGGCACCGCTGATCGGCGGCTGGCTGTTTGTGCACCTGGACTGGCACAGTATTTTCTGGTTTTTGACCCTGGTGGGCGCAGCGCTGTGGGCGGCCAACTACAAGCTCTTGCCTGAAACACTGCACCTGAGCCACCGCCAGCCCTTTGAGGTGAAACACCTGATGCGCGGTTACTGGCAGCTGGGCTCTAACCCGCGGTTTTTGCTGCTGGCGCTGGCCAGTGGCATTCCGTTTAATGGCATGTTTCTCTATGTGCTGTCAGCGCCGGCGTTTCTGGGCGAGCACTTGCAACTGGCACCGCCCGATTTTTTCTGGCTGTTTTTGCTGACCATCGCCGGCATCATGACGGGCGCCTGGCTCAGCGGCCGCATGGCCGGGCGCCTGCCGCCCAAGCAGCAAATACGCTACGGCTTTTCAGTGATGCTGCTGGTGTCTGTGGTGAACGTCACGGCTAATTTTGTGTGGGTGCCGCAGGCTTCATGGGCCATGTTTCCGATCGCCCTGTTTGCCTTTGGCTGGGCACTGATGGTGCCGGTGGTCACGCTGCTGGTGCTGGACTTGTACCCCGAGCGGCGCGGCATGGCATCGTCTTTGCAGGCCTTTGTCGGCTCGACGGCCAACGGCATTGTGGCCGGTGTGGTGGCGCCGCTGGTGATGCATTCCACCCGGGCACTGGCTGTGACATCGCTGGGCATGCTGGGCGTCGGCTTGCTGGCCTGGCTGTATTTGCACAGCCGCTGGCCCGAGATCGGACGCAGCATCGAAGCGCACTGATGGCCCGCTGCCGTAGCGCCTACAACTCGCGCTGGCTGACTTTTCCCTGGCGTGCCGAGTACTTG
>JAIPDA010000103.1 GCA_021737905.1 Rhodoferax sp. | reverse complement strand
GCAAGCGGGGAAACATGTTGTACATGTCCTCAAAATTCCATTGGCTAGGCTTGCCGTTGCGCTTTTGGCCTAGCAAGAGGTTCTGGTGCACGCTCAGTGTCGGAAAAATATCGCGGTTTTCAGGCACGTAGCCAATGCCTGCATGAGCGACTTCAAAACTCCGCAAACCGGCCAGCTGCCGGCCCTTCCAGACGATGTCACCCGTGCAGTCCACCAGTCCCATGATGGCTTTGGCCGTGGTGGATCGGCCCGAGCCGTTGCGCCCCAGCAGGGCCACAATTTCGCCCGGTTGCAGGGTAAAACTGATACCGTGCAGTACGTGACTTTTGCCATAGAAGGCCTGTAAGTTGTCAACTTTGAGCATGCGCAGTGCCCAGGTAAGCCTCTTGAACGCGCGGATTAGCGCGCACTTTGTCAGGCAAGTCAAAGTCAATCACTTCGCCATAAACCACGACAGCGATCTTATCGGCCAGGCCGAACACCACGCCCATGTCATGCTCAACGGTCAGCAAAGTCTTGCCGACAGTGACCTCTTTGATCAGGCGGACAAAATCACGGCTTTCGCTGCGGCTCATGCCGGCGGTAGGTTCATCCAGCAAAATGACTGGAGCACCCCCTGCAATCGTGATACCAATCTCCAGGGCGCGCTGCTCAGAATAGGTGAGATTGGCGGCCAGCATGTCGCGTTTTCTGTCCAGCTTGATCATGCTCATCAACTCCATGGTGCGCTCATTCGCGTCCTTCAAGTCAGCGAGAAACTTCCAGAAGCTGTACCGGTAGCCCATGCTCCAAAGCAAGCCGCAGCGCAGGTTTTCAAACACGCTGAGCTTGGGGAAAACATGGGTGATCTGGAAACTGCGGCTCAATCCCGCCCGGTTGATCTCGTAGGGTTGTTTGCCATCAATGCGCTGACCATTGAGCAGCACTTGGCCGCTGCTGGGCGCAAAGCGCCCGCTGATCAAGTTGAACAGGGTTGACTTGCCGGCGCCGTTGGGCCCGATGATACCGACCCGCTCGCCGGAGCTGACCGCCAGGTTAACGCCGCGGATGATTTCGGTCTTGCCAAAGCTCTTGCGCAGGTCTATGAGCTCGAGTGAAAAGTGCGAAGGGGTCTGGTTCATAGAAGATCCCGGCGTTTCGTTTCTTCTTCGATGCGCTCTTGAATGTCGCTCCACTCCTGCAAGAACTGCCGGCGCAGCAGTTCAAACAAACCCAGACCTGTCAGCAAGACAAAAACCGCACCGAACCAGCTGTTCATGTCACCGGCATTGAACGACAGACCTAAAAACTGCAGTTGCGGGCCCACGGCACTGCCCAGTTGCAGGTGGTAAACCATCTCAATCAAGACCGCTGCGCCGGTCAGCACAACCATCGCGCACATGCCCAGACCCAGATAACTGACCCAGATTTGACGCAGTCGCCCGTATTTGGCCAGTCGCAGGTTCATCATGATCAAGCTGGCAATCCCTCCGGGCGCATACATGACCATGAAAATAAAGATCAGGCCCAGGTACAAAAGCCAGGCTTTGGTGAACTCGGACAAGAGCACAAAGGCCAGCACCATCAAAATGCCGCCGATGATGGGGCCGAAAAAGAAGGTCGCACCGCCCAAAAAGGTAAACAGCAAATAAGCTCCGGAGCGGGCCGTACCCACCACTTCGGCCGTCACGATCTCAAAATTCAAAGCGCCCAGGCCGCCTGCAATGCCGGCAAAAAAACCGGCCAGAATAAAAGCGATATAGCGGATCATGCGGGTGTTGTAGCCCACAAATTCAACCCGCTCCGGGTTGTCACGCACAGCGTTGAGCATGCGGCCCAGCGGCGTGCGCGTGAAGGCGAACATGGCGGCCACAGACAAAAATGTGTAGACCGCAATCAAGTAATAAACTTGGAGTGGCGGGCCAAAGCTAATACCCGCGCGCACTGGCCCGACAAGCCGGGTGCCGGAAACACCACCCTCACCACCAAAAAACTCCGGAATCATGAGTGACAAGGCAAACACCAGCTCGCCCAGGCCCAAAGTGATCATGGCAAAAGTGGTGCCCGACTTGCGCGTGCTCACATAGCCGAACAAGACCGCAAAGCCAATGCCGGCAAGACCGCCCACCAGAGGCAGTAGCGAGACAGGCAGCGGAAGACCCTCACCAATGCGGTTGAGCGCGTGCATGGTCAAAAAAGCACCCAGGCCGGTGTAGACCGCATGGCCAAAGCTGAGCATGCCGCCCTGCCCCAGCAGTATGTTGTAGGACAGGCAAGCAATGATGGCAATGCCCATTTGCGTGAGCACCGTGGTGCCCAGACCGCTTGTGAAAATATGCGGCGCACCCGCCAGCACCAGCGCAAACAAGCTCCAGATCAACCAGCGCCCGACATTGGCAGGTTTGTAGGCGTAATGGGTGTTCACAGGATCAACCTTCCCGCTTACCCAGCAAGCCACGCGGTCTGAAAATGAGTATCAGCACCAGAAAAAGATAGGGCAGGATGGGCGCGACCTGCGCCAAAGTGAGCTTGAGGTAGGAGTTGTTCAGGCTGGCAGGCCCCAGGCTCAGCCCCCATTGCTGTGCCAGGCTGACCAGGGAATGGTCCATGGCCACTGCAAAAGTCTGCAACACGCCAATCAAAACCGACGCAAAAAACGCCCCCGACAGCGAACCCAAACCGCCGACCACCACCACCACAAAAATAACCGAGCCCACCGCCGCGGCCATCGCCGGCTCGGTCAGGAAAGTGCTACCGCCAATCACGCCCGCCAGACCGGCCAAGGCAGAACCGGCACCAAACACCAGCATGAAGACACGGGGAACGTTGTGCCCCAAAGCTTGGACGGCTTCGGGGTGCGTTAAAGATGCCTGAATCACCAGACCGATGCGCGTGCGCGTGAGCAGCAGCCACACAGCACCCAGCATCACCAGCGCCACCAGCATCATGAAGCCCCGGGTGGCTGGAAAAGGCGAGCACACCACGCGCACAGCCGCATCGGCGGCGCTGCACACATCGGCGGGTGCTGCGCCCCACAGCAAGCTGATGCCTTTGACACCGTCATTGACCAGCGTGAAAACAGGCCCTTGCAGAGATGCCGGCGGCTTGAACTCCAGCGTGATACGACCCCACACCAACTGCACCAGCTCAATGATCACGTAAGACATGCCGAAAGTGATGAGCAGCTCCGGCACATGACCGAACTTGTGCACACGGCGCAAAAAAACTCTTTCAAAAAGCGCGCCCAACAAACCCACCGCCAGAGGTGCGAGCACCAGCGCCGGCCAAAAGCCGGTAAAGCGCGAAATGCTGTAGCCGATGTAGGCGCCCAGCATGTAAAAACTGGCGTGCGCAAAATTAAGCACACCCATCATGCTGAAAATCAGCGTCAGCCCTGAGCTGAGCATGAAAAGCAGCAACCCGTAGCTCAGACCATTGAGCATCGAGATGATGAAAAATTCCATTCCTCAGGACCTTCTATATAAGTCGGAAACTCGGCCGCTAATGAAAGAGCCCGACACGGCACCCCGTTCGGGCTCCTGCTGGCGGCCTGAATTAAATCAGGACGGGCGCTTCATCTGGCAGCTGGTGGGCGTGCTGGAGATGTAGTTCGGGTACTCCTTGAGCGGCACCAGTGTCATGCCGGTGTTCTCCGGGCTGTAAGGGTATTTGCCGCCGGCTTTTTGCCAAACCGTCATGTACAAGGGCTGCTGCAACTGGTGGTCGGCCTTGCGGATTTCAACTTCGCCGTTAAAGCTTTGCACGCGGATGCCTTCGAGCGCAGCGGCCACTTTCACCGGGTCTGTCGATTTGGCTTTGGCCATGGCCGCACCCAGGGTTTCAAAAATCCGGATGGTGGAGCCCGTGTAAAAGTCGTCGTTGTACTTGGTCTTGAACTCGCTCATCCACTTGTCCATCTGCCCGCCCATGTTGTAGTGGTTGTAGGCGATCTGATAAACCCGGCCTGCGCCGTTGTTGCCCAGCGCAGTCGGTGTACCGGTGACGCCCGCATAGTAGGTAAAGAACTTGCCTGTGAAGCCGCCTTCGTTGGCCGCCTTGACCAGCAGGGACAAGTCAGAGCCCCAGTTGCCGGTGATCACTGTGTCTGCGCCGGCTGCCTTGATTTTGGCAATGTAGGGCGCGAAGTCACGCGTTTGGGCCAGCGGGTGCAGGTCTTCGCCGACGATCTGGATGTCAGGCCGTTTGCGCGCCAGAGTTTCTTTGGCGTACTTGGCCACTTGCACACCGTGCGAGTAGTTCTGCCCCAGGATGTAGACCTTCTTGATGTCTTTTTGCTCGCCGATGAAGCTCGACATGGCTTCCATTTTCATGGAGGTGTCGGCGTCAAAGCGGAAGTGCCAGTAGCTGCACTTGCTGTTGGTCAGGTCAGGGTCTACAGCCGAGTCGTTGAGGAAGATCACTTCCTTGCCGGGGTTGCGCTCGTTGTGCTTGCTGATCGCATCGGACAGCGCCAGCGCCACCGAAGAGCCGTTGCCTTGGATGATGTAGCGCACGCCCTGGTCGATGGCGGCTTTCAAGGCGTTCAGGCTCTCGGTCGGGCTGAGCTTGTTGTCTATGCCAGTGACTTCAAACTTGACGCCGGCAGGGTTGCCCGCTCCGCTGAATTTATCTGCAAAGAACTGGTAGCCCTTGAGCTGGCTCACGCCGACAGGGCCGAGCAAGCCGGTTTGCGCGTCGATGCGCACCATCTTCACCACCTGACCGGCCAAGGGGCCGGCGGGCGCTGCGGCCTTGGCAGCTGCCGGTTTGGCTGGCGCCTGGGCCTGAGCCAAGCCGCCCAGCAGCAGCCCTGAAGCGAGCGCCACCAGAGCCAAATGACGACGCGGGAATCGGTTTCTACTGCGCATGACTGTCTCCTGAAGAGGTTGAAATTTGAACTTAAATGTTAGTTGGGAAAAGAATAGTTTCACTCAGGGAATGCCCTAGCGCTGTCACGCCTGCGACGGTTTTGTCAGGCGGGCGGCCGCGCCGGGCGACGCATCGCACTGAGTGCCCCATAGGCCGACAAGGCCAGCGCTACCGCCGGGCCGCTGGGCGCATCCCACACCCACGATGCAGCCAGGCCGCCAGCGCAGGCTGCAAATGTACCCAGCCAGGACACCATGCGGCAGCAACCGGCGCGTTGCCATAGCGCCGGCGCGATCAGCGCTGCAAACACCACAAACAAGCCGAGCACCGGAACAGCCATGCTGGCAACAAGGGCAAAGGCCGGATAGAAAAAACCATCGCGCAACAAGTGCTTCCCGGCCAGCGCCACCAGCACCGCGCAGCCGGCCAGCACCGCCACCTGGGCCCAGCCGGCCCACAGCACATCAGCAGCAAGCAATTGACTCAGGCGCTCACGCCCGTGCGGGTCTTGGCCGGCTCCCAGCAGCGCCAGACTGGCACCCACAACATAAAGCAAACCGATCAGCGCCTCGCGCTGCTCGGGCCAGCGCCTGGCCAGCCAGGCCACTGCGCCTGCGCACAGCAGCGCACCCCCGCTGGCCAGCATCTGCGTGAGCAGCCAATTCGGGTGACTCACCAGGGCAGTCACCCACAGTGCCGCAGCGGCGGCGGCTTGCGCCACGGCCAGGTCAATGAACACCACCCCGCGGGCCAGCACCTGCTCGCCCAGCGGGGCCAGGGCCAGCACCCCCAGCAACAAGGCCAGCACCGGGCTCCAGAACCAGGCATCGAGACTCATGGCCGGGCCACGCCGAGCAAGCTGCCGAGCAAACTGTCCATCCAGCGCAGCAGGCCTTCGGCGTCGGCGTCCTCGGCCACGGTGGCCGGCAACACCAGCAGCGGCACTCCGCTGCCCAGCTGACCGGTGAGCCATTTTCCCGGCCGCGGGTCCTGGTAACCGGCCACCACCACGGCCATAGGCGGTTTGGCCTGCAGCCCGGTCAGCAGTCGCTGCAAGTGGCCGGGCGTGGGCGCCATGCCGGGCTTGGGTTCCAGGTCGGCTGTCTGTTGGATACCCAGCCAGTCCCACAGGTAACCAAAGGTGGTGTGCTGCGCCGCCACCTGGCGTCCGCGCAGGGGCATGGCGCGCTGCTGCCACTGGGTCATCTGGCTTTTCCAGCGCATTTCAAAGGCGGCACGGCGTTGCTCGATGGCCGCTTTCTGCGCGGGGATCTGCACTTGCAAACGGGCGGCCAGTGCATTGGCCACCAGCAACAAGTTGCGAGGATCCAGATGCACATGCGGATTGCCTTCGGCATGCACATCACCCGCCCAGGGCGTGCCGATAGCGTCCGGCTGCGGGTCGATCATGTTCACATGGTCTGAGGCAAACAGTACATCCTGCACCCTGGCGTTACCGGACCGCTGCAAGAGCTTGGGCAACCAGCCCGCCTCCAGCGAAGCCCCCGTGCACACCGCCATGTCGGCTTGCCTCAACTGGGCGATCAGTGCCGGCCTGGCTTCAATGTGGTGCGGGTCTTGCAACGAATGCGTTGCCACATGCACCCGGGCGTCGGGCAACATCACGCGGGTCAGCGCGGCCCATTCAGGTTCACAGGCAAACACGGTGAAGGCCGCCGCCGGGCCGGCCATCCACATCCCCATCAAAGTGACAGATAGCATCCGCAAGCCGGCTACCCGGCCACGCCATTTAAAAAGAGTGCGCACCGTGGGCTCCAAAGGCCAGCACGTACTGCAGCTGGACAGAACGCTTGCTGGCGTCTAAGAAAGCGTCACCGGTGGCGCCGCGCTGGGTGGAGTATTGCAGGCGAAGCGTCTGCATGTGTGAAGGCTTCCAGGCCAGCATCAGCGCGTGCTCGCGCAAACGGGATTCATCGTCCGGTGCATTCACGCGCAGCCAGTCGGTTCGCGCACCCAGTTCCCAGTTCGGGTTCAGACGCCAGGCCAGCGCCAGTGCGTGGGCGCGGTGCATGTCACCAGATGCATTGGTGTTGTGGGCATAGATGCGGGCAGTCTCAAAGCTCAGCCGCACCTGCTGATCGCGGTTGTTGCCATTCGGTGCCCATTTCCAGGTGGCGTCCATCATCCAGGTCTTGCCGCCGGTGAACTGGGCGCCATGTGCGTGCGCTTCCCCCTCGACATGCTCTTCCACCAGCGCTTCGCGTTCATTGCGAATGTGAGATAAACCCAGTTGCCAGCTTTGCGAGCGGCTCAGGTCATCGCCCAACTTGGCCGCCCAGGTTGTTACACCCATATTGCCCGGGGTATTGACCACTTCACCGACCAAGCGTTTGCCCCGAAAGCCTTCCATGCCCAGCATCAGGTACATGTCGGTCGGCGCGGTCCAGTTCAGGCGCAGGCCGTCATCGTTCCAGTGACCGCCAAAAAACGCGCGGTAAAGCAAGGGCCTTTCGACAAAATCGTCTGCATGCGGATGCTGCTGGTTCAGGTAGCCGATTTGTGAAGCAAAACGTCCGCCGCGGACCTGAAGTCCGTAGGGCAATAAGTTGGTCTCCAGCCAGGCTTCTTCCAAGCTTTTCTCTAATTTACCGTCTTCTGTCGCGAAGGTGGCGGTCAGCTGTGCCTTGAGGTTTTTGCCTAGAGGACCCGACACGGACAAGTCGCTGTGGCCCAATTGCAAGCCTTTGTCACGCGTGCCCACGGCCAGCGGTTTTGAGCTCATGCCCGCGTCCAGCACGGCGCCAAACTCCCAGCCATGCTCGCCATCCGCGTGGCTTGCGCCGCTGGCAGCCAGGGCCAGCGCCAGCATGGCGCTCTTGGTGATTTTGTGTTGTTGGGTGCTCATGCTCGTGCGTCCTTTTTTGATTG
>JAIPDA010000102.1 GCA_021737905.1 Rhodoferax sp. | reverse complement strand
TGGTTGTAGAAATTTTTCAGGTAAAAATCTGACAAGAAGTAAGAGCGCCAGAGTGCCCCTTCCCGCGGCACCAGGGTGACATTGCGCGCCAACTGGCAACGCAAGCTGACCACGCATTCATTGGCCTCTTTGCCACTGCTGAAAAGATGCACGGTGTAGCGCGGAATGTCCTGGCCCTGGTTGAGCGCCCGGCTGACAGCACACGCATTGATGCTCACGCTTTGCACCCCTGATTGCTTTTCCAGGTAATTCATCTCTGCCACCAGCAGGGCTAAAAACCAATCGCCCACCAGACCGTCGCACTCGTAGTATTCGTATTTAAGTTGGCTGACCACGGGCGGCTTTTGTGGCAAGCCGCCAGGCCCCAAGCCAAGCATGCGTGAGGCACCGGTTGTTGGCGCCAGGTCCGGCAAATTCACCACCTCGGTTTCCAGCGAGCAAGCACTCAGCGCCCCGGCCAGCATCAGCGTTGTCAGCAGTTTGCGAAATGGAAAAAAAGCGTGCAGCATGGTCAGCGCATGTTACGACACGGTGGATGACGCAGCCACTTTTTGCCCGGGCCGGGTGGCCAGCATGAAGGCCAGCGAACCCAGTGCCGACAAGATGGCCAGCAGCGTAAAGCCCAGCCGGTAGTCGCCTGTCAAGTCGGCCAACACACCGGCCACCAGCGGGCCGGCCACCTGACCGACGGCAGCGATGGCGGCGGATAAGCCCAAAATGACGCCAATGGCATGGCGGCCAAAATAGTCTGCCCTGATCGCAGACATGAACGGTCCGCGCAAGCCCCAGGCCAGGCCATGCAGGACGGCAAAAGCAATCAGTCCGGCCATACCGCTGGCATAAGTCAGCGCCAGCAGCCCCAGCGCGTGCGACAGCATGCACAAGGCCGTCACCTTGCGCATTTCAAACTTATCACCGATCGCCGCACCCAGCAGCACCCCCAGAAACTGGCCGAAGTGCATCAGCATGATGACGAAGCTGGCCGCGGCGAACGAGTAGCCCAGGCCTTCTTTCATGTGCGTGATGGCATGCACACTGACCGCGTTCACCACCAGCAGTGCCAAGCCGTGGCCGGTGGCCAGCAGCCAGAAAGTGCGGGTTCGAAGCGCTTGGCGCACCGTGAACTGCACTTGCACCAGCGGCTGGGCGCTGCCTGGCCCGGTCGCTGCGGCATTGAGCGCGGGGTCCAGGCCGTCAACATGCTCGCCATGGTCTTCCGGACGCCGGCGTATGACGCGCGCCAGAGGCAAGCCCAGCACCAAAGCCAGTACACCCGAGAGCGTGGCGGTATTGCGCCAGCCCCAGTGCTCAATCAGCCAGGCCATGGCCGGCACCATCATGCCGCCCATGGCAAAGCCCAAACCCATGATGGACAGCGCACGTGCGCGGTTTTTTTCAAACCATTGCACCAGGGCCACTGAGAGCGGAAAGTAACCGGCCAGACTGGCGCCTACGGCCATCAGAACCGCACTGACATAAAACGTGCTGACCGTTTCCACCTGGCTCAAAAGAAACAGGCCCAGGCTGAAAATCACGATGCCCCAGCGGATGATCGACTGGGGGCCGAAGCGGTCCAGCATCCAGCCCAGCACGGGGCCGATGACAGCGGACTCCATGGACTGCAATGCAGCGGCACCGGAGAGCGTGGTTTTGCTCCAGCCCATTTCCTGCGACAAGATGGCGATGTACAAACCGAAGGACTGCAAAAGCAAAGTCCCGAGCATCAGCTGGATGCCAAAAGAGGCTCCCACCATCCGCCAGCCGTAAAAAATTTTCATAAGGACATCAATAGTGCGGCGGCAAGTCGTCCGTCAGGCGTGCTGCATTGCCGGCCACGCCCGATTGCTGCTGCTCGCGCAGCTGGGTCAGCTCGCGCACGAGCGCGTCAATTTGCTGCTGCTGGCCAATCACCACGCGGTTGAGCTCGTCGAGCAGGTCTTCGGCAAAACTGGCCTTGATCTCCAGCGCTGTCAGTCGTTGGCTTGCGATGTCCTCTGGCGTCATAGCGCTATTGGACCCTAAAACTCAGGGTGTAAAGTAGACCCATACAAATGAAGGCGCCCTCCAGCGCGACAACCTCAAAGGCATCAGACATGGGCGCGCAGTGGAAAGCAAAAGGCAAAGAACTGGCGGCCAACGCCAAAGGCAAACTTTTCGGGCGGCTGGCCAAAGACATCATGATCGCAGCGCGCAGCGGGGCCGACCCGGCTTCGAATTCGCGGCTGCGGCTGGTGGTGGAGCAGGCCCGCAAGGTCTCCATGCCCAAAGACACGCTGGACCGTGCCATCAAAAAAGGCGCCGGTCTGACGGGTGAAGCCGTCAATTTCGAGCATGTCATCTACGAAGGTTTTGCACCGCACCAGGTGCCGGTCATGGTGGAGTGCCTGACCGACAACCTGAACCGCACAGCCCCGGAAATGCGTGTTCTTTTTCGCAAAGGCCAGCTGGGTACTTCGGGTTCGGTGTCCTGGGATTTTGACCATGTCGGCATGATTGAGGCCGAGCCGCTGGTCGCCGGTGCAGACCCCGAACTGGCCGCCATTGAGGCAGGTGCGCAAGACTTTGAGCCCGGCGAAGAAGCCGGCGCCACCATGTTCTGGACCGATGCGGCAGACCTGGACCTGGTCAGCCGGGCCTTGCCTGCACACAACTTTTCGGTGCTGACTGCCAAGCTGGGCTACAAGCCCAAAAACCCGGTGGACCCAGCCAACTTGAGCCCGGCCCAGCTCGAAGAGGTGGAGTCTTTTCTGGCCGCGATTGACGGCAACGACGACGTGCAAAACGTCTTTGTGGGGTTGGCCGGCTAATTCAGTGCAGGCCATCAGCGGCTCAATCCAAAGCGCACTTCAGCGGTAATAGGCTTCAACCCGGCCCTTGAGTTTGATCAAGAGCGGCTGGCCCTTGCGGTCCACGGTCTTGCCGGCGGCCACGCGAATCCAGCCTTCGCTGATGCAGTACTCCTCAACATCCAGGCGGTCTTTGTCGTTAAAGCGGATGCCGATGTCATGCTCAAAGATGGCCGCCACATGGTGCGGGCTGCGCGGGTCGGTCGACAGGCGGTCGGGCAAGGGGGGTAATGCGTTGGCTTCGGTCATGCCCGTATTGTGCTTGAGCATGAAGCCTCAAGATACCTGGCTGACGCGGTCATGACTGTCCGTGCGTAAATTTCAGCAATCTTGCTTTGTCTACATACAAACCCGCAGCCAATGAAGCGCTGCAGGCTGCGCATAATGAAACCGTTTATCTGGCCAGAACCCTGACCCACTCATAGAAAGAAAAATCTTGACCCTTTCAGCCTCCTCCCCGACCACCCTCAGCGCATCAGGTCCCGGCGCAGCTGCGCCCGTTGCCGTGATCACCGGCGGTGCGCGTGGCATCGGGCTGGGCATTGCCCACTGGTTTTTGGCCCACGGCCACCGCGTGGCGCTGCTGGACATCGATCAAGCCACGCTGGCAGCCACCGCGGCGCAATTGCAAGACCCGGCGCGGGTGCTCACCGTGCATTGCGACGTCTCGCAAGCCGACCAGGTGCAGTCTGCCATTGACCGTGTGGCCGGCGTGATGGGCCGCATTGATGCGCTCATCAACAATGCCGGGGTGGCGGTCTTCAAACCCATTGGCGCGACCAGCTTTGAAGAGTGGCGACACGTGCTGTCTACCAACCTCGACGGCGCTTTTTTGTGCAGTCAGGCCTGCGTGCCGGTGATGCTCAAAACCGGCGGCGGCAGCATCGTCAATATCGCCTCCATTTCAGGTTTGCGCGCCAGCACCCTGCGCGTGGCCTATGGCACCAGCAAGGCCGCCCTGATCCAGCTGACCAAGCAGCAGGCCGTTGAACTTGGTACCGTGGGCATACGCGCCAACGCCATTGCCCCCGGGCCGGTAGAAACCGACATGGCCAAGCTGGTTCACAGCGTTGCCATCCGCTCGGATTACCACGACGTCATTCCACTCAACCGCTACGGCCTGGTCGAAGAAATAGCTGCCGTGGCTGGCTTTCTGTGCAGCCAGGCCGCCGGCTATGTCAACGGTCAGGTGCTGGCGGTCGACGGTGGCTTTGAGGCGGCTGGCGTAGGCCTGCCGACGCTGCGCCGCCAGGCCGGCGCCTGACAGCACACTGTCTGCGCTTGCGGCTATGCGGGATTCCACTGTATTGACCACTGGCACCCTGTTGACTAAGGTATTTGTTTTATGACCACCAAGGAATACGCATGTTGAAATTGAACATCAACGGTAAAAGCCATGAAGTAGACGTCGAGCCCGAGATGCCCCTGCTGTGGGTACTTCGCGACCAGCTGGGCATGACCGGCACCAAGTTTGGCTGCGGCATTGCCCAGTGCGGTTCTTGCACAGTGCACCTCAATGGCGAGCCGGTGCGCTCGTGTTCCTACCCGGTGTCTGGCGCTGTGGGCCAGCGTGTGGTGACGATTGAAGGCTTGTCGAAGGACGGCTCACACCCCGTGCAAATGGCCTGGAAGGCGCTCGATGTGCCGCAGTGTGGTTACTGCCAGTCCGGCCAGATCCTGGCGGCCACCACCTTGCTGCGCAAAAAGCCCAAACCCACCGACGCTGACATTGACGAGGCCATGACCAACATCTGCCGCTGCGGTACTTACCAGCGCATACGCGCGGCCATCCACCTGGCCGCCAAAACCGGCAAGGGCGTGGGCTCGGTGATCCACATGGTCAGCGATGCCGGCGACATGATCGAAACCACAACGGCCCAAGCCTGAAAGCAGCGCACATGAACATGCCGACAAACACCCGCTTGTCCCGCCGCGCCTTTGTGCTCTCCAGTGCCGCTGCCGGCACCGGCCTGGCCCTGGGCTTTCACTTCCCTGCCGGTGCCCAAAGCGCAGGCGCTGACACACCCGAGGTCAACGCCTGGGTGGTGGTGCAAACCGACGAAACCTGCATCATCCGTGTGGCCCGCGCCGAAATGGGCCAGGGCACCCACACTGGACTGGCCCAGCTGGTGGCCGAAGAACTCGACTGCGATTGGTCGCGCGTCAAAGTTCAAATGGTCTCGGCCGGCCAGAACCTGGCACGCAAGCGCGTCTGGCGTGACATGTCCACCGGTGGCAGCCGGGGCATTCGCGGCTCACAAAATTACATGCGCCAGGGCGGCGCTGCAGCCCGTGCCGTGCTGTTGCAGGCGGCGGCCAACCAGTGGGGCGTTGCGGTGAGCGAAGTCACTGTGAGCAAAGGCGTGATCACCCACACCGGCACAGGCCGCAAGCTAACCTACGGCAAGGTGGCATCGGCCGCAGCCAAGCTGACACCGCCAGACCCTAAGACCCTGGTGCTGCGGGACCCGCGCCAATGGAAGATTGCCGGCAAGCCCCTCAAGCGTGTGGACACCGCGCTCAAGGTGATGGGCAAACAAAACTATGCCATCGACACCCGCCTGCCCGGCATGGTCTATGCGGCCATTCAGGCCAGCCCTGTCTTTGGCGGCAAGCTGGTCAGCTTTGACGCCTCCAAACTCAAAGGCCGCAAAGGCATTCAAGGCGTCTACAAAGTGGACGACAACACAGTGGCCGTGGTGGCCGACAACTGGTGGCGCGCCAAGATGGCGCTGCAGGACCTGCCCATCGTCTGGAACGAAGGCGCCAACGGCCAGGAAAGCAGCGCCACCATTGACGCCCGTCTCAAAGAAGGCCTGACCTCCACCAATAACGTGTTTGCCGACATCGACATCGGCAACGCGCCCCAGGTGATTGCCGGCGCAGCCAAACGTGTCGAGGCGGTTTACAGCACCCCCTTTGTCACCCACGCCTGCATGGAGCCCATGAACTGCACGGCGCTCATCACCGACTACCGTGCCGAGGTCTGGGTCGCCAGCCAGAATGCCGAGGCTTCCATGGCCGCTTTGTCGACCGCCAGCGGTTTGCCGCTGGATAAATGCGAAGTCCACAACCACACCCTGGGCGGCGGTTTCGGCCGGCGCGGAGGCACGCAAGACTTTGTGCGCCAGGCCACTTTGCTGGGCAGGCAAATGAAGGGCGTTCCAGTCAAGATGGTGTGGAGCCGCGAAGAAGACATGGCGCAAGACTACTTCCGCCCCATCGGGCTGTGCAAGCTCGAAGCCGGTCTGGACGCGCAGGGCAATCTGCTGGGCCTGCAACTGCGGGTGTCCGGCCAGTCCATCAACGCTTACCTGAGCCCGCAAAACATCAAAGACGGTAAAGACCTGCGCCAGTTGCAAGGCTTAACGGCTGCGCCCAGTGACGCACAACTCGGTTACACCATACCCAGTCTGCGCACCGAGTACGCCATGCGCAACACCCATGTGCCGGTTGGCGCCTGGCGTGGTGTCAACACCAACCAGAACGGCCTGTACCTGGAGTGCTTCATGGAAGAAGTGGCGGCGGCGGCCGGCCGTGACCCGCTGGAGTTCCGCCGCGTGCTGATGCAAAAGCATCCCAAGCACCTGGCCGTGTTGAATGCTGCCGCAGACAAAGCCGGCTGGGGCAAACCATTGCCCGCCGGCGTACACCGCGGTATTGCCCAGTTCATGGGTTACGGCAGTTACACCGCTGCGGTTGCAGAGGTCTCGGTCAAGGGTGACGAGGTCAAGGTGCTGCGCCTGGTGCTGTCCACCAACTGCGGCCATGCGGTCAACCCTGATCAGATCGCAGCTCAGGTCGAAGGCTCCGTGGCTTATGCGTTTGACACCTTGCAAAGCCAGTCCAGCGTGGCCAACGGGCGCATGGTCAATACCAACTTCGACAGCTATCCGATTGCCCGCTTACGCCAGTTGCCGCGCATTGAGACCGTGATCGCACCGACCTTTGACTTCTGGGGCGGCGTGGGCGAACCCACCATCTGCGTGGTGGCGCCGGCCATTCTCAACGCCATCTTTGCCGCCACCGGCAAACCGATGCGCAACCTGCCCCTGAAGAACCACGGTCTGCGCATTGTCTGAAGCTGCCCCCGCCTTGTCCCGCCGACAGGGCTTGGGCGGCTTGCTGGCCTGCGCCCTGCTGGGCGTGGGTCGGGCGCACGCCCAGGCTCTGGCACCTACGCTGGACTTGTCCTTGCTCTACCGGCCCTTCACGGGCGATGCCACGCCGAGCCCGGCGCGGGTGACCGTGACGACGCCGCGGCTGGCTGACAACGGCTTCACCGTGCCATTGAGTGTGCGTATCGACAGCCCCATGACGCCGGCCGACCATGTGCAGCGTTTGGTGCTGCTGTCCAACCGCAACCCGCGGCCGGTGATCGCCGATTTTGACCTCGGCCCCTGGTCGGGCAAGGCCGAGATCGCCACGCGTGTGCGACTCAACGGTTCTCAGACAGTGATTGCGCTGGCCCAGACCTCTGACGGCCGCTGGTGGCAGGGCACGGCTGAGGTCGAAGTGACCGAGTCGGCCTGCATGGACGCCGCCTGACATGCTCGCCCGCATCCAGTTGTCTTCTCCGGTGCGGCGCGGCCAGCCCATGGAAGTGCGCTTGCTGGTGCAGCACCCCATGGAAACCGGTTTCCGTTTTGACGTGCTGGGCAACAGCGCCCCTAAAAACATCATCCACAGCTTGCACGCCAGCTACGGCGCCCGCACGGTGTTTCGTGCCCGTTTGGGCTCCGGCATCTCGGCCAACCCCTATTTGCAGTTCTGGGTTGTGCCCGAAGAAAGCGGTGAGCTGCTGGTGCAGTGGCAAGACGACCTGGGCCAAAAGGGCGAGGTTCGCGCGCGGGTCGACGTCACACCGGCCTAAGCCGCTAAGCCGCCATGTCCCTTTTTGCCTTTTGCATGGCTGCGGCCGTTCTGGCCCTCACGCCCGGCCCCGGCATGGCCTATGTCGTGGCCCGCACAGTTGCCGGCGGACGCCAAGAAGGGCTGGCCTCCTGCCTGGGCACGGGTTTAGGCGGCATGCTGCATGTGCTG
>JAIPDA010000101.1 GCA_021737905.1 Rhodoferax sp. | reverse complement strand
CTCATCAAGGCCGGCGCTTTTGACAACCTGCACCTGAACCGCGCCGAGCTACTGGCTTCGGTGGACCGGGCGTTTGAGTTCTCGGCCGCCACCCAGGCCAATGCCAACCAGGGCGGCCTGTTTGACATGAGCGACTCGCACGCCGCCAGCACGCAAGAGCCGCCGCTGGTCGAAGCCATGCCCTGGGGCGTGAAGACGCGCCTGACGCACGAAAAAACTGCCATCGGATTTTTCCTCTCGGGACATCTTTTTGAAGAGGTTGAGCTTGAAGTGCGCAAGTTTGCCAAACGCAAGATTGCAGACTTGATTGATTCGCGAGAGCCGCAGCTGATCGCTGCCATCGTCAACGACCTGCGTGTCATCAACGGCCAGCGCGGCAAACTCGCGTTGTTCAAACTCGATGACAAGACGGCTGTGATAGAAGCCACTGCCGATGAAGCGGTGCTCAATGCACACCGAAACCAGCTCCAGGACGACGAGCTGGTGATTGTGCAAGGCAGTTTGCAACCCGATCGCATGGCGGGTGGCTTTCGCCTCAAAGTCACGCAAGTCTGGGACCTCGAAGAAGCGCGCTGCCGCTTCGGCAAATACCTGCGTGTGGCCGTCAATGGCAGCGCGCCGGATGTGGCGCGCTTGGTCAAAGACTTTCCGCCCCGGCGCCAAAGCAGCGAGCAGGGTGACCAAGTGCGCGGCCTGTCTGTGCGTCTGAGCCTGAACCGGCAAGGTGCCAGCGCAGAGCTGCAACTGGGCGAAGCTGCTAAGTTCTACCCCAGCGATGCCGCCCTGGCCAGTTGGATGGCGCAAGCGGACCGGGGCTTGGCGCAGGTGGTGTACGAGTAAGCCCTGGTTCTTGCGCCCATCTTTCAACCTCAGCGCCCTTTCGTCATTCCTGCGCCCTTGCGTCATTCCTGAGTCCTTGCGTCATTCCTGCGCAGGCAGGAATCCATCCCCGCATTCCATGGATCCCCGCATGCGCGAGGATGACGGACAAGAAAAGCCGTCATTCCTGAGTCCTTGCGTCATTCCTGCGCAGGCAGGAATCCATCCCCGCATTCCATGGATCCCCGCATTCGCGAGGATGACGGACAAGAAAAGCTGTCATTCCTGCGCCCTTGCGTCATTCCTGCGCAGGCAGGAATCCATCCCCGCATTCCATGGATTCCCGCATTCGCGAGGATGACGGATCAGTTAAGCCTCAGTCCTTAGGCCGGAACTCAATGATCAGGGGCGTCGGCACCCGGCCGTCGGTGTCTAGCGGCAGTGTTTCTGTGCGGATGATGGCCTTGATCACGGCATCATCCCAAGCCTTGTTGCCGCTGGATTTGACCAGACGCTGGCTGGTGATGCTGCCGCCCGGCGTGGTGCGCACTTCCACTTCTGCGACAGGGTTGCCCGCGATGTCTTCAGTGAAGACGATATTGGGTTTGACCTTGGCGCGTACCTTGCTGCCGTAACTGGCCGATGGGCCGCTGGCTTTCTGGGCTGTGCCCTTGGCGTCTGCCGCGCCGGTGGCACCGAGCTGCGCATTAATTCGGTCCATGTTTTCTTTGCGTTGTTTGGCCTCCAGCGCAGCTTCTTTCTTGGCCAGTTGTTCTTTTTGAGCAGCCAGTTTTTTGGCTTCAGCTTTGGCTTCGTTGGCCGCTTTGGCTTTGGCTTCTGCCAGTTTTTTAGCCTCTTCTATTTTTTTGGCTTTTTCAGCTTTTTCAGCCAAGGCTTGGGCTTTCTTTTTTTCTTCGGCCAGACGCTTTTTCTCGCGCTCAATGGCAATGTCTGCATCGGGTACGGCTTCGGCCTTGGGCGGGGGCGCGGGCGGGGGTGGGGCGGGTGGCGCTACCGGCTCGGGCGGCGTCGGGGGTGCCTGCAGCGGCGGTGCGGCTTCCTGCGGCAAGGCTGACCAGAGTTCAGCTTCGAAACTCAGGGACTGGTCTTTGCTTTTCCAACTCACGCCCCAGGTCAGCGCGATGAGCAGCAAGAGATGCACCAGCATGGCCAGGCCGAACGCGCGCAGCGCACCCGGCTCGGCGCGGGGCGCTAGGTCTGAGCGGTCATCGACACTGGGCATCTGGTTCAGCTGCTTTTACTTTTTGCCGCTTTGCACCGACAGGCCTACACGCAAAACACCGGCACGTTGCAGCGCATCCATGACATCGACCACGGTTTCGTAGGGAATGGATTTGTCCGCACTGATCACCACAGGCGAGGGCTGCTCGCCTTGCGGTACGGCCGGTTGCAGGCGCTTGACGGTGTTGCCGACCTCGCTGAGCTGGGTGGTGACTGGTGTGCCATCCGTCTTGATCTGAATGACCTTGTTTTTGTCGATCAGCACTTCGATGGGTTTGGGCGGTTGGCCCGGCGCTTTACCGACGCGGGGCAGGGCAATCACGCTGGGTGTGATCAGCGGCGCTGTCACCATGAAGATGATGAGCAGCACCAGCATCACGTCGATGAAGGGCACCATGTTGATTTCGCT
This sequence comes from Rhodoferax sp., assembly GCA_021737905.1. GTDB lineage: Bacteria > Pseudomonadota > Gammaproteobacteria > Burkholderiales > Burkholderiaceae_C > Polaromonas. The sequence goes on along the minus strand of JAIPDA010000101.1, from coordinate 5,493 downwards.
GATGGTGCGGCGGCCGCGGCCGCGAGAGTTGACTGCTGGCATGTGTCGGGCTCCTTGATGGCGCGGGCGGCTCAGTGGCCGGAGGCCGACTGCGCGCCCAGGTTGCGCTGCAGGATGTTGGAGAACTCTTCGATGAAGGTCTCGAGTTTGTTGGCCACGCGGTCAATGTCGTGCGCAAAACGGTTGTAGGCGACCACGGCCGGGATGGCGGCAAAGAGGGCAATGGCCGTGGCCACCAGCGCTTCGGCAATGCCGGGCGCCACACTGGCCAGCGTGACTTGCTCGAGTGCCGCCAGGCCGGTGAAGGCGTGCATGATCCCCCAGACGGTGCCGAAGAGCCCGATGTAAGGCGAGACCGAGCCGACCGTGGCCAGAAAAGACAGGTTGGATTCGATGCTGTCGAGCTCGCGCTGGTAGCTGGCGCGCATGGCACGTCGCGCGCCGTCGAGCAAGGCGCCGGTGTCCAGCACACGGCGTTCACGCAGTTTTTGAAACTCCCGCATGCCGCTGGCAAAAATGCGCTCCATGGGGCCGGTGCCGCGGGCGTTTTGCGTGGCGGCCGCGAACAATTCATTGAGGCTGGTGCCCGACCAGAAGTCGCGGTCAAACTCGTCGTTGAGCGCGGCCACCCGCCGCAGCGCAACGATTTTGCGGAAGATAGCGGCCCAGCTGGCAATTGAGATAGCCACCAGCAGCGCGACCACGGCTTGCACCACCCAGCTGGCGTTCAGGATGAGATGGATGATTGAAAGATCTTGGTTCATGAGCGTTTCTCCAGACTGTCCAAAATAGATGCAGGTAAGCGTGCGGGTTTGAGGCTGGTGGCGTTGACCCAGCCGATGCGGATGCTGGCTTCGGCCAGCAATTGCGGCTGACCAGGTGTTTTCAAAAAAGCCTGCTGCTGTAGGGTCAGGGAGGCGCGTCCGCTCTCAAGCAGCCCGGCAGTCACGATGATTTCATCGTCCAGTCGACATGGTAACAAGTGACGAACCTGGGTCTGGCTGACGATGAACATGCCGCCGCTTTGCGCGCGCAAAGCCTGCTGCTCAATGCCCAGCGAGCGCAACCACTCTGTGCGCGCACGCTCAAAAAATTTCAGGTAGTTGGCATAAAAAACGATGCCGCCGGCGTCTGTGTCTTCCCAATAGATTCGCAGCGTCCAACTGAAAGGTGGCGGCGCGGGCTTAGCCAAGAATCACCTCCAGGCGCGCTACGGCTTCTTGCAGATGCGTCATCGCGCTGGCGGTTGAAAACCGGATGTACTTGGATGGCGCAGCCTGGCCGAAGTCGCGGCCGGGCGTCACAGCCAGGTGCGCACGCTGCATGAGTTCAAAAGCAAAGTCCCAGCTGCCGCCGGTACCGTCCGGCTGGCCGCGGCGCAGTCCCAGTTTCTGCACGGCGTCGCTGCAATCGGCGTAGGCGTAAAAAGCGCCGTCGGGCATCACAGGCACTGTCAAGCCCAGGCGGTTGAGCTTGGGAATGAAGTAATCGCGTCTGGCTTTGAACTCGGCGCGGCGGCGTTCGTACTCGGCCAGGCTCTCGGGTTCAAAACAGGCCAGCGCCGCGTGTTGCGCCACCGTGCTCGGGCAGATGAACAGGTTTTGCGCCATGCGCTCAATCACCGGGGCGAGTGCCCCGGGCACCACCAGCCAGCCGAGTCGCCAGCCCGTCATATTGAAGTACTTGGAAAAACTGTTGACGCTGATGATGTTCTGACCCAGCTCGCCGGGCATGGCCAGCGCCGACTGACCAAAGTGTTCTTCGTAACTCAGGCCCAGGTAAATCTCGTCCATGAGCGTGATGCCGCCGCGGCTGTGCACCAGACTGTGCAGGCGCTGCAATTCGTCGGGTGCGATCGAGGTGCCGGTTGGATTCGAAGGCGAGGCCAGCAAGACGCCGCGTGTCTGCGCGCCCCAGGCGGCATCCACTTTGTCTGCGGTGAGCTGAAAGCGTTCAGCCGCCGTGGTCGGTATCAAGGTGGAGCGACCTTCTGCAGCACCCACAAAATGCCGGTTGCAGGGATAGCTCGGGTCCGGCATCAGGATCTCGTCGCCCGCTTCGATCAGGGCCAGGCAAGCCAGGTGCAGCGCTGCCGAGGCACCGGCCGTGACGATGATGCGGCCGGGCGCGACATCGACGCCGAAGCGACTGGCGTACCAATCGCTGATTTTTTCGCGCAGCGCCGGCAAGCCGGTGGCCTGCGTGTACTGTGTGTGGCCTTGCGAGATGGCGCGCTCTGCAGCTTCTTGCACCAGCGGTGGTGCGCTGAAGTCAGGCTCGCCGATGTTCAAAAAAATCATAGGCCGGCTGCTACCGGCAAACTGTGCCGCCAGCGCAGAGGCGGCCTTGGCCACTTCCATGACATAGAAGGGCTCAATTTTTTCGGCGCGCTGTGTAATCCGCATGTCAGCGCACCGTAGTCAGCGGGCCTTGTCGCTGGCGACTTCGGCCGGGCGCAAGCTGGGCGCGAGCCGGTTGAGTACACCGTTGACCCATTTGTGCCCGTCGGTGCCGCCAAAAGCTTTGGCCAGTTCAATGCACTCGTTGAGAATGACGCGCCAGGGCACGTCCGGGCAGTGCTGCATCTCGTAAGCGCCTATCCACAGCACCGCATGCTCGACGGGCGAGATCTCGTTCATCTTGCGGTCTAAAAGCGGCAGGATGGCGGCGTCCAGCGCATCGGCGTCTTCAATGCAGCCATGCAGCAAAGCGTCAAAGTGAACAGCATCTGCTTTGTGGAAACCGACCAGGTCGCGCGTGAAGGCGTCGATGGCGTCGGCTTGGTTGCGGCCGACCAGGTGCTGGTAAAGCGCCTGCAGTGCAAACTCGCGAGCCCGTGTACGGGCAGATTTGTCGGCGGCTTTTTTGACGCCCGTGTCGGTCAGGCCGGTGCGGCTCTGCGGGGGGCGTTTGGGAGCGGTGGTCATGTTCATGTCAGGAAAGATCGTCTAGCAAGTTGGCCATTTCGATGGCAACGCGGGCAGCGTCGCGGCCTTTGTCCTCTTGCCGGGCCTGGGCCTGAACGAGGTTTTCAGTGGTCAAAATGGCGTTGGCGATCGGTATCCGGTAGTCCAGCGCCAGCCGGGTCACCGCAGCGCCGCTTTCGTTGGCCACCAGCTCAAAGTGATAGGTCTCACCGCGGATGATGCAGCCCAGGGCGATCAGCGCGTCGTAGTTTTCGGTTTCGGCCAGCGCTTGCAAGGCCACCGGCACCTCCAGTGCGCCGGGCACCTTGACATGGTGGATCTGCGCGGCTGTCACGCCGTGCAACTGCAGCTCGGCCATACAGGCGGCCGCCAGCGCATTGGTAACGCCCTCGTTGAAGCGCGCCTGCACGATACCGATGGACAGTCCCTGTCCCTGGAGAGGCGCGCCCTGGCCTTTGTTTGCTTCAAACACCTTGGCTGACCTTCATGGTTTGTTGATATAGCCGGCAATTTCCAGGCCGTAACCTGTCATGCTGGGCATGCGGCGCGGATTGCCCATGAGTCTCATTTTGTGGACGCCGCAGTCACGCAAAATTTGCGCGCCAATGCCGTAAGAGCGCAAGTCCATGCGGCCGCGCTCGGGCGCATGGCTGGCTTTGGCCGTGCCTTCAAACTGGGCCAGCAGCTGCGCGCCGCTTTCGCCGCAATTGAGCAGCACCACCACGCCCCGGCCCTCGGCAGCCACGAGCTGCAGGCTTTGGTCCAGGCTCCAGGAGTGCATAGTGCGGCCGACTTCGAGTGCGTCAAACACTGACAGTGGCTCGTGCACGCGCGCGGCCACGGTCTCGCCTGCGGCCCACTGGCCTTTGACCAGCGCCAGGTGCACACCCTGGCTGGGCTTGTCTTTGAAAGCGTGCGCAGTGAATTCACCAAACGATGTTTGCAAGGTGCGGGTGCCGATTTTTTCAATCAACGATTCGTGCCGGCTGCGGTGTTCGATCAAATCGGCAATGGTGCCAATCTTCAGGCCATGCGCATCTGCAAAAACCAGCAGGTCGGGCAGGCGCGCCATGGTGCCGTCGTCGTTCATGATCTCGCAGATCACCGAGGCCGGCGAACAGCCGGCCATGGCCGCCAGGTCGCAACCGGCTTCGGTGTGGCCGGCGCGCATGAGCACGCCGCCGTCCACCGCTTGCAAAGGGAAGATGTGGCCGGGTTGCACCAGGTCGTCGACTTGGGCGTTTTTGGCCACGGCCGCTTGCACCGTGCGGGCGCGGTCGGCGGCTGAAATGCCGGTGCTCACGCCTTCGGCCGCTTCAATCGAGACAGTGAAGGCCGTGCCTTTTTTGTCACCGTTACGCAAAGCCATGGGCGGCAGTTGCAGGCGCTCGCAGCGCTCACGCGTGAGCGTCAGGCAGATCAGGCCGCGGCCGAAACGGGCCATGAAGTTGATGGCCTCGGCGCTGACATGGTCGGCGGCCAGCACCAGGTCGCCTTCGTTTTCGCGGTCTTCTTCGTCAATCAGAATCACGATCTTGCCGGCCGCCATGTCGGCCACGATGTCTTCAACGGGAGATACTTCAACTGTCATGCAAAGGCTTTCGGGGTGTCTTGGAGCATGCGCTCCACGTAGCGGGCGATCAGGTCGATTTCCAAGTTGACCGGGCTGCCGGCTTGAAGCTGGCCCAAGGCCGTGTTCTCGACCGTGTGGGGGATGAGGTTGATGCTGATTTCGCAACCGGCATCCGGCCTGGGCAAGTCATTGACGCTGTTGACCGTGAGGCTGACGCCGTTGACCGTGATCGAGCCTTTGTAGGCTAAATACTTGCTGATGCCGGCGGGCGCCAGAATGCGCAGCTCCCAGCTTTCGCCGACGCGGGCGAAATGCGTGACGCTGCCGATGCCGTCCACATGGCCCGAGACAATATGGCCGCCCAGTCGGTCGTTGGCGCGCAGCGCTTTTTCGAGGTTGATGGGACCGGGCTCGGACAAGCCGCAGGTTTTGCGCAGCGATTCGGCCGAGATGTCGATGGTGAACTGGTTGCGAGCGGCGTCCAGGTTGGTGGCTGTCATGCAAGCGCCATTGAGCGCGATGCTGTCGCCCGGGCCGACGTCGTCGAGGTAGCCCGATGGCGTTTCGATGGTGAGTCGGCTGCCATGGTCCAAAGAGCTGCCCAGGCGGTGGACTGCGACGATGCGCCCCACGCCGGTGATGATTCCGGTAAACATACGGTATTTTCGCAGGTAAATGGGCCTGATCGGGCCCGGCTTAAAAATTGCCTCGTCCCAGGACCCGCGCCAACAGCCTCAAGTCCGGTCCGATGCGCTCGGCAGACATGAATTCAAGCGCCACGGCATCTGCCAAAGCGGGTAGCGCAGCCAGTGCCAGCATGCCCTGGCCAGGCCCGAGCAACTTGGGCGCCAGGTAGACCAAAAACTCATCGACCAGACCTTCACGCACCAGCGATCCGTTGAGCTTGAAGCCGGCTTCCACATGCAGCTCGTTGATTTGCCTTTGCCCCAGGTCGCGCATCACGGCAGCCAGATCCACCTTGCCGTTGGCGCC
>JAIPDA010000100.1 GCA_021737905.1 Rhodoferax sp. | reverse complement strand
CGCCTTTTTCGCTGTGTTCCAACACGGCGTTCATGGTTTCCAGAATGGTGACGTGTTGACCGGCGTGGCAGTTGTCGGCTGCAAAGCCGGTGGCCAGCATCCAGCGTTCTTCTTGTGCGAAATGCGCCACCGTGTGCTCTATAAAGCTACGGTAAAGCGGCAGTTGCTGGTCTGGCGGCGTGGTCAGCAACTGGTTGAGCATGCTCACAAACTCTTCATGCGTGTCGTCCATGCGGGCATCGCTTAACGACAGTGCGGGCGTCCAGTCGAGGGTGTCGGGGGCTTCGTGTGTAGCGCTTGTGTTCATGGGGGTGAGCTTAAAGCTAGTGGCATGGATTGGCTTTGATGAACGTTAATCAGCAGCCAGACCGACGGGTGGGTCTTCTCAGTTCACCTGCTTGGGTGCGTCGGCCCCTACGCGCACGGGCTTTCCGTTTTGCCAAGTGACCACGTAGTGGCCCAGCTTTTTCTTGTGCTCTAGATTTTTGGAGACGGCATCTTGCAGCGCTTTGAGCGTGATCAATGCTTGGTCGCCGGGCGTTATTGAGGTAATCGTCATCTTGAAGCCTCTTGGAGCAGTTGCTCGTTTTTTTCCGATTGGATGATAACGCGCGCGTCACCTTGTTGACGGAAGACCAACTCAGGCTTTTCGGCTGCGTTCATGAAGCACTGACAGTTCATCACTACGGCACTGAAGACGTTAAATAAGTTGCTGAGGCTTCGGGAAAAGCGACGCTCAATATCTGCTGCGGGTATGTTGTGTCCGCCGTGGGCCACACGTTCAGCCACGCGCCATTTGGACATCTCCATGCTGGGCAATGCCAGGTAAATCAACTCAACCCGCCACCCCTCAGCACGCAGACGGCGTATCAGCTTCAAATAGCTGCGGCCAGCCAGAGTTGTTTCAAATGCAAAGTCTTCGCCTTCAGTGATGCAGGTTTGAATTTCTTTCAGAAAGAGGCGGCTAGCGTTGAGCATTTCACGCCCGGGTGCCAGCGGGGACAACCCGGCGGCAATCAGGTCAGCGTTGACAAACCGAAAGCAGTTTGCAACCTGCGGCAGATACTCTAGCGCGAAGGTTGTCTTACCCGCGTCGTTGGGCCCTGCAATGATCCAGCAAGTGGGCATCAGCCCAGCCGCCCCCGGTGCCGCGCAATCTGCAGCCGCACCTGCGCTGGTGCAGTGCCGCCCAGGGTGTTGCGGGCGTTGAGTGAGCCTTGCAGGCTGAGCGGGCCGAAGACGTCTTGCGCGATGCGGCTGTCAAACTTTTGCAGTGTGGCCAGTGGCAGTTCTGACAAATCCACGCCTTGCGCCTGGGCGGTTTTGACGGCGTGGGCGACCACTTCGTGGGCGTCACGAAAAGGCAGGCCTTTTTTGACCAAATAGTCGGCGAGATCCGTGGCGGTGGCGTAGCCTTTTTTGACGGCGGCTTCCATGGCCACGGCGTTGACGGTGATGCCGCCTTCCTTTTGGCCGGTGGCGGGGTTGAGCCGGCCGCCGACCATTTCACTGAAGATGCGCAGGGTGTCTTTGAGCGTGTCCACGGTGTCAAACAGCGGCTCTTTGTCTTCCTGGTTGTCTTTGTTGTAGGCCAGGGGTTGGCCTTTCATGAGGGTGATCAGGCCCATCAGGTGGCCGACCACGCGGCCGGTTTTGCCGCGGGCGAGTTCGGGCACGTCGGGGTTTTTCTTCTGCGGCATGATGGACGAGCCGGTGGTGAAGCGGTCGGCAATGCGCACAAAGCCAAAGTTCTGGCTCATCCACAAAATGAGCTCTTCGCTCAAGCGGCTGATATGCACCATGCACAGGCTGGCGGCGGCGGTGAACTCGATGGCGAAGTCGCGGTCGCTGACGGCGTCCAGGCTGTTTTGGCAGACTTGCGGCTGTCCTTGCGCGTCCACCATGCCGAGGGTGCGGGCTACGCGTTCGCGATCCAGCGGGTAGGTGGTGCCGGCCAGCGCGGCAGCGCCCAGCGGCAGGCGGTTGGTGCGGCGGCGCACGTCGTGCAGGCGTTCGGCGTCACGCGCAAACATTTCCACATAAGCCAGCAGGTGGTGCGCAAAGCTCACAGGCTGGGCCACTTGCAGGTGGGTGAAGCCGGGCATGATGACTTCAACGTTCTGTTCGGCCACGTCCACCAGTGACTTTTGCAGGTCGGCCAGCAGCGCGATGATGAGGTCCATCTCGCCGCGCAGCCAAAGGCGCACGTCGGTGGCGACCTGGTCGTTTCTGGAGCGGCCGGTGTGCAGGCGCTTGCCGGCGTCGCCCACCAACTGGGTCAGGCGCGCTTCGATGTTGAGGTGAACGTCTTCCAGGTCGAGCTTCCACTCAAAGGCCCCGGACTCGATCTCGGCCGTGATCTGCGCCATACCGCGCTGGATGTCAGCATGGTCGGCCGCGCCGATGATGCCTTGCGCCGCCAGCATCTCGGCATGCGCCAGACTGCCCTTGATGTCGGCCTGCCACAAGCGCTTGTCAAAAAAAACGCTGGCGGTGTAGCGCTTGACCAGCTCGCTCATGGGCTCTGAAAACAGCGCCGACCAGGCCTGGGACTTTGTGTCGAGTTGGTTTGTCATATATGCCGGATTTTATCGGGGTGAAGGGGCAGGGCTCAGAGTGGGCTGCACCTTTTAGCTTGGCAGCCGCGCGGAAGTCGATATTGGCTGTACCGGGTTAACAAAGCTTGCATGCTAGCATTCGCTCAACACAACGTTTACGAGGCAGTTTCGCGTGACCGCAGATACTTCAACAAGCAAAAAAACGGCGCTTAAAGTCGTCATCGCCACCCGTGAAAGCCGGTTGGCCATGTGGCAGGCTGAACACGTACAAGCCTTGCTGCAAACGCAGCTGGGCTGGCAGGTCGATTTGCTGGGCATGACGACCCAGGGCGACCAGATTTTGGACCGCTCACTGAGCAAGGTCGGCGGCAAGGGCTTGTTTGTCAAAGAGCTTGAAACCGCGCTGGCCGACGGCCGTGCCGACATCGCCGTGCATTCGCTCAAAGACGTGCCGATGGACCTGCCCCCGGGTTTTGCGCTGGCCTGCGTGATGGAGCGCGAAGACCCGCGTGATGCCTTTGTGTCTAACACCTATGCCAGCCTGGCCGCGCTGCCGCAGGGCGCCGTGGTCGGCACCTCCAGCCTGCGCCGGTTGGTGCTGCTGAAGTCTTTGCGACCTGACTTGCGCATTGAGCCTTTGCGCGGCAACCTGGACACGCGGCTGCGCAAGCTCGACGAAGGCCAGTACGACGCCATCGTGCTGGCTGCGGCCGGACTCAAGCGCCTGGGTATGCAAAGCCGTATTCGTGCCACTTTTGAGCCTGATGCCATGCTGCCGGCCGCCGGCCAGGGCGCGCTCGGCATTGAGGTGCGGGCCGACCGCCAGGACTTGCTGGACGGCCTGGCGCAGTTGGCGCACATGCCCACCTGGCTGGCCGTGACGGCCGAGCGCACTGTTTCGCGTGCCATGGGCGGCAGTTGCTCCATGCCTTTGGCCGCATTCACGACCGGCCCGCAACATGCCGGCATGCGGCTCGAAGCCGCCTGGGGTGACCCGGAAGCGGCTTCGCCACTGGTGCGTGCGCAGCAGCAGTCGCCGGTGCGTAACTTCTCAGAGGCTGAGGCTTTGGGCGAGCAAGTGGCTGCGATGCTGCGCGCTGGGGGCGCCGTCTGGGCCTCAAATGCCAGCGCCTGACTCTCGGTCGCCGCAACACCTTGCCCCGCTTGCGCTGCGGGGTCAACGCATCATCGTGACCCGCCCCGCCCCGGACGCAGAGCGCTGGGTGGCGCAGCTGCGCGAGCGGGGCCTGCATGCTGAAGCTTTGCCCTTGCTCGAAATCACCGGCGCTGACGATCCGGCCCCCCTTCAAGCGGCATGGAACCGGCTCAGCGACTTTGCGGCCTTGATGTTTGTCAGCGGCAATGCGGTCAAACATTTTTTTGCAGCCAGACCTGCTCTTGCAGCTGCCTTGCCGGAGCAGCTTCGCTTGATGGCGCCCGGCCCCGGCACTGCCCGGGTGTTGCAGGCGCAGGGGGTGCCGCTGGCGCAAATCGACACGCCCGCGCAGGAAGCCAGCCAGTTTGACTCTGAGGCGCTGTGGCAAGTGGTGGGTGCGCGCGCTTGGGCCGGGCGGCGAGTGTTGATGGTGCGGGGCCAGAGCGGGGCTGCAGTGGATGCCGCAGCGCCGGGCCGGCAATGGCTGACGGCGCAGTTTCAAGCCGCCGGGGCCGTGGTGGATTTTGTGGTGGTCTACCAGCGCCGCGTACCGCACTTCAGCCCCGAGCAGCTCAAGCGAATGGAAGACAGCCGGCATGACGGCTCGCTGTGGTTGTTGAGCAGTGCTGAGGGGCTGGACAGTCTGCCGAGGCTGCCGACCGGCGACTGGTCGCGGGCGCGGGCCATTGCTACGCACCCGCGCATTGCCGAAGCGGCGCGCGCTGCGGGCTGGGGTGTTGTTATCGAGTCACGGCCGTCGGTGGACGATATCGTTGCATCGATAGAATCATTGAATACATGAGCAACGATCCCTCCGCCACAGCCCCGGCAGCCGCGCCCGCAGGCAGCCCTGAAACGCCTGTGGTGAAAGAAGAGCTTTCTGTGGCAGTTTGGCGTTCGCGGCCCTGGGCCTTAGGGGTCTTGCTGCTGGCGGTGCTTGCCGCAGTCGGTGCCCTTTTGTCGTGGCAAAAAATAAACCATATTCAGGAAGAGCTGGCCAGGCGCAGCACCGACACGGGTGCGCAGGCCATGGAGGCGCGCACGCTGGCGCGCCAGTCGCAAGAAGCCACGCGCGAGCTGTCTGCGCGTTTGTTGGCCGCTGAAACCCGCCTCAATGAAGTCAGTTTGCAACGCACCCAGCTTGAAGAGCTGATGCGCAGCCTGTCTCGCTCGCGTGACGACAACCTGGTGATTGACCTGGAAGCCGGCCTGCGCTTGGCCCTGCAACAAGCCCTGCTCACCGGCAGCGCCGAGCCCCTGCTGGCGGCGCTGAAGGCGGCCGAGCTGCGCCTGGTGCGCGCTGCCCAGCCCCGCTTGAGCCCGGTGCAGCGCGCCATGGCCACTGACGCTGAGCGCATCCGAAGCGCTTCGCTGACAGATGTGCCGGCGCTGCTGGTCAAGCTCGACGAATTGGTTCGCCTGATGGATGATTTACCGATGGCCAACCAACTGCCGGGCGACAGCGCAGTGGCGGCCCCAACGGCGGCAGTGGATACCGCTAAGGCGGCTGCAAAGCCTGGGAACGCAGCGCCTGATGCGTCTTTTTGGAGCTCGCTCAACACCCGTGCGCTGAGCGATTGGTTGGCACGCACGCTGCAGGGCCTGCGTGCTGAAGCCTCCGGCCTGTTGCGCGTGAGCCGCATTGACCAGCCCGAAGCGGCGCTGCTGGCGCCTGATCAGGCTTACTTTTTGCGCGAAAACATCAAGCTCAAACTTCTCAATGCGCGGCTGGCCTTGTTGTCGCGCCAGACCGATGCAGCGCGTTCAGACCTTGCCGGCGTGCAGACCAGTTTGCAGCGGTATTTTGACGGTTCATCACGCAAGACACAGGCCGCAACGACTGCTTTGCAGCAGGTGCAGGCCCAGCTGCGCAGCGGTGAGTTGCCGCGCCTGACGGAAACCCTGGCCGCCCTGGCCACGGCAGCGGCTGGCCGCTGAGCTCCATGCGCGCAGCCTTCTGGTTCATTGCCCTGTTTGGCGTCGCCGTGGCGGTGGCATTGTTTGCCGGCGACAACGATGCTGTGGTGTCGCTTTTCTGGGCACCGCACCGGGTCGATATTTCTCTGAACCTGATGGTGCTTTTGCTGTTTGCGGCTTTTGCGCTGCTGCACTTTGCGCTCAAGGCCTTGAGCGTGATTGCTTCTTTGCCGGTGCAGGCGCGGCGCTGGCGCGCACAGCAAAAAGAGCGCGCCATGTACGCCGCCTTGATGGAGGCGCTGGCGCATTTGCTGGCCGGGCGCTTCATACGTTCCTCACGCTCGGCCGAAAACGCCTTGTCGCAAGAAAAAAGCCTGAGCCAGCTGATTGCCGATGTGGGTATCGATTCGGGGCATCACAGCAGCCGGTCTATGCAATTGCGCTCGCTGGCCCATCTGCTGGTGGCGGAAAGCGCGCAGTTTTTGCAAAACCGGCCGGTGCGTGACCAACATCTGGCAATGGCGTTGGAGGCCAGCGGGCATCGCGTTTTGTTGGCAACGCAAGAAGGCATTCAGCTGCGTGCTGTGCGCTGGGCGCTGGACGACCGTGACCCTTTGATGGCGCTGGAGTGGCTGGCCAAGTTGCCTGTGGGCGCCGGCCGCCGCACGCTCGCCTTGCGCCTGCGTTTGCGCGCTGCGCGCCTGGCCGGCCAGACGGAGTTGGCCATGGAAACCGCGCGTTTGCTGGCCAAGCACCGGGCTTTTTCTGCGCCTGCGGCGCAAAGCATCGTGCGCGGTCTGGCCATCGAGTTACTCAATGGCGCCCACGAACCCGACAAGTTGCACAAAGTCTGGCTGACCCTGGACGCCAGTGAGCGCGCCATGCCGGATGTGGCCGTGCATGCTGCTTCCCGCCTGATGTCGCTGCAGGGCCAGGCCACTTTGGCACGCCAGTGGCTGGCTGAAGTGTGGACCCCGGTGATGCAGCCGCACTCCGAATCGGGTGATGCCCTGCGAGTGAAATTTATTTTGGCCCTGGAAGCCAGCTTGGACGCCACCGACGCGCCATGGCTGGCGCGCATTGAGAACGCTGTGATGGCGCGCCCCGGGGACGCCAATGTGGAGTATCTGGCCGGCATGGCTTGCTTCCAACGCCAGCTGTGGGGCAAGGCCCAGCAATTGCTGGCGCATGCTGCTTTGACTTTGCAAGACGCGACGCTCAAGCGCAAGGTTTGGCTGTCGCTGGCGGCACTGGCAGAGCAGCGAAATGACGCAGAAGAGGCGCAGTTGGCTTATCGTCGGGCTGCACAGCTTTAAGCGGCCCCATGAAAAAAGGCGACTCTGTGAGTCGCCTTTTTCTTTGTCCGCCTGCGGCCAATGGGCTCCGGGCGGTGGTGCGCAGACTTATTTGTCGTTGCGTGGCGTGCCTTCTTCAAAAGGCAGGCTCATGTTGCGCAGGTCGCGTTGGGTCTCGACCAGCACCAGGGGGCTGGTTTCAAGCACCACGGCCGGCGGACGCTCGCGGGGCACGTGCACAGGGCGTGGCTCAGCGGCCATGGCGGCCTGGATTTGAGCGATCTTGGCCGTGTCAGAGTTGACCCACTGCAAACCCGAAGCGCTGGCCACCTGGGCCAGGTCCTGCAAGGGCAGGTCATAAGACGCGACCTGGGGCAGGGCGCGGGCTGGTGCTGCTGGCGCAGGCGCTGGGGCAGCCACTGGAGTAGGCGCTGGCGCAGGCGTTGGCACCGGGGCCGTTGCAGGCACTGGCGCAGAGGCCTCAGTTGTGACCGGGGTGCTGAAGTTCAGCTCTGCCGTCACCGGCAGGCGCTGCCCATAGTTGCCGTCGGCAGCGGCGGGCGCTGAGTCGGCGTTGGCATCAGTGCGGTCAGCGCGCTCGCGGCGGTCACGGCCGTAGCGGTCACGGCTGCGGCGTTCACGTGGTGCGCGTTCCTGGTTGCCGTCTTCACCGGCGGTTTGCTCGTTGCCCGGCTCTGTCGGGCCGCTCTGGCCTTCAAGTCGTTCAGCCGTTTGCGGTGCACGCCCATCGGCAAAGGCGGCATTGCTGTCTTCTGCGCCGGGTGCGCCGTCACGGCGATCGTTACGGCGGCCACCGCGTTCGCGGCGACCATCACCACGGGGTTCGCGGGGCTGGCGTTCTTCACGTCCGGCATCCGGGCTGCTGGGGTCGTTGCGCGATGCAGCGGCCATGGCGGCCTGGTTGGCCAGTGCAAGTTCTTCCTGGGCGGCGTCGCGCGGCGCGCCGTTGCGCTCTGCACTGCGGTCGCCGCGCTCACGACGTGGACGCTCACCGCGAGCCTGACCTTCACCGCGTGGCTGCTCTTGACGACCGCCTTCAGTGCGGCCTTCGCCCGGTGCGCGCTCAGGGCGTGCCTCAGTGCTGCGTTCGCGGCGGGGTTCGCG
>JAIPDA010000099.1 GCA_021737905.1 Rhodoferax sp. | reverse complement strand
TGAGGCGGGCGTGGTGCTGCACGCGGCCCAGTTCGCGGTAAGCGTCGGCGGCGTGCCGGCCGACGCCGGGCTTTAGCAGGCCAGCTTGCTCGGCGCGCAGCAAAAGGGCGATGTTGCCGACGTTGTCGGCCAGTTCCGGATGCCGCGCGGCTTCGGCCAGCACCAGGTATTGCACCGCAAATTCGGCGTCCACCATGCCGCCTGCACCGTGTTTGACGTCAAAGCTGTCGGCCTCGGGCGTTGCTGCGGGCTGGCCCGGCTTGCGTTTGACCGGGTGCGCAGCGCGCACCTTCTCGCGCATGGCCACAATCTCGGCGCGCAGCGCGGGCAGCTCGCGCGGCGCAGTGATGACGGCGCGGCGCACATCGTCAAAACGCGCGGCCAACGCTGCATCACCCAGCACGCAGCGAGCGCGTGTCATGGCCTGGTGTTCCCAGGTCCAGGCGGTGTTGCTGCCGCGCTGCTGCTGGTAGTTGGCATAGGCCGCAAAGCTGATGACCAGCAGACCCGAGCCGCCATTGGGCCGCAAGGCGGTGTCGATCTCAAACAAATCACCTTCGCCGGTCTTGATCGTGAGCCAGTTGATGATCTTGCGAACCAGGGTCGCATAAACCTCGCCGGCTTGCTCGTGCTCGTCTTCATAAACAAACACAATGTCCAGGTCACTGCCGTAACCCAACTCTTTGCCGCCCAACTTGCCGTAGGCAATGACAGCGAACTGGGGCGCCTCGCGGTGGCGGGTTTTCAGGCGCTGCCAGCACCAGTCGGCGGTCAGGCGCAGCACGGCTTCGGCCAGGGCGCTCAGGTCGTCGGCCACCTGCTCAACACTGAGCACGCCCTCAACGTCACGCGCCAGCGTGCGAAAAACTTCGGCGTGGTGGGCCCGGCGCAGCAAGTTCAGGCAGGCCTCCTCGTCGTCTTCGCCGGTGCGCTTCAAGGAAGCCAGCCGCTGCTTGAGCTCAGCGACAAAGACCGCAGCGTCAAAGCGCTGCTTGAGCAGATCGTCGCCGGCCAGCTCGTCAATCACGCCAGGGTGCTGCAACAAATAACGGGCTGGCCACTTGGCCGCGCCCAGCAAGCGCAGCAGGCGCTCGTGAACCGACGGGCGTTCGAGCAACATGGCCAGGTAACTTTCGCGGCGCAGCAGCGGCTCGATCCAGTCGATCAGGCGCAGCGCCGCCTCTTCACTGACCTTGCCCTCCAGCAGCCAGACGGCGGTGCGCTGCACCAGCCGGGCCAGGCGGGCGCGCGCGTCTTCTCGCAGGGCCAGCACGCGCGGGTGCAAGCTCCACGCCTGCAGACGGGCTCGAAAATCCGCGGGCCAGGGGGCCGACATCTGCGTCAACAACTCGCCCAGCTCTTGCGGCTCGCTGACGCTCTTGTTGCAAGTCAAACAGACTTCGGTGCCGCCCAGCAGTTTGTCAAACTCACTGGCCACCAGCTCGCGGTGCGCATCGAGTTCTGTCAAAAAAGCGCTGCTGCTCGCAAAGCCCAAGGTGCCGGCGATCCAGGCCAGGTCGTCGTCACGGGTGGGCAGCACATGGGTTTGCTGGTCATCCAGGTATTGAATGCGGTGCTCCACATGACGCAAAAACTCGTAGGCACGCGCCAGCGCGTCGGCGGTGTCCTGCGGCATCAAGCCGGCGCTGGCCACGCGCTGCAAAGCGCCCACCGTAGGCCGCATGCGCAGTTCGGGGTACTGGCCGCCGCGCACCACCTGCAAGAGCTGTACGGTGAATTCAATTTCACGGATTCCGCCGCGCGAGAGCTTGACATCATTGGCGCGCTCGGGGTGACCGGCGCTGCGGCGATGCGCTTGTTCGCGGATTTGCCGGTGCAAGCTGCGCAGCGCGTCAAACACGTTGTAGTCCAGGTAGCGCCTGAAGACAAACGGCAGCACCACTGCACGCAAGTCCTGCAGCGAGCCGCCCCGGTGGCCGGCCGGGGCCTGGCGCTGCAAGCTCGAAGCCGGTGCCACCACCCGGCTTTTGAGCCAGGCAAAGCGCTCCCACTCGCGGCCCTGCACCTGGAAATATTCTTCCAGCGCGCTGAGCGAAATGGCCGCCGGGCCGGAGTTGCCGTTGGGCCGCAAGGCCAGGTCAACACGAAATACAAAACCATGTTCGGTGGTGTCGCCGATCAGCGCATAAAGCGCTTTGACCTGGTGCGCAAAGTATTCGTGGTTGGAGATCTGGCCCCGCCCGTCGGCACGGCCAGCTGTCTGACCGTCCTGGTCGTAAACATAAATCAAGTCGATGTCACTGGAGACATTGAGTTCTCGCGCACCGAGCTTGCCCATGCCCACCACCCATAGCGTGGCGCGAGCGGTGTCGCTGCCGGGCAGCAGGGGCGCACCGTAAAGCGCGTCCAGTGCGTGCTGCGTGCTGTTCATGGCCACGTCCAAAGCCAGTTCGGCCAGCTCGGTCATGGCCAAGGTCACCACCGACAGCGGCGTGGGGCCGGGGCCAAAGGGCTGACAGTCCAAAACCACCAGCCGCTCCAGCACGATCTGGCGCAGCACCCGAAGGGCGGCACCTGTGTCCATTTCACGCGCCAACAATACGTTTAGCGCGGTTTGCATGGTTTGGCGTGTAGGCGCACCGGCGGGCAGGAGGTCAAGACAGTCGGCATAGCGCCGGCGCAGCCGCTGCACCAAGCGCGAATAAGCCGCAGCCCCCGGAGCGGCCGCCGATGGCCCGGCGTCCGCAGTCAGTGCGGGCAGCCCGGTTACCGGCTTTGGCGCCTTAATAAACGTTGAGGACATCAAGAGCAACCGTCATAATTCCAGAGCCAATGGTTTCTGCCCCTCTTCATCCCCAATCGCCACCACCCCGCCATGTCCGGCTGCTTGCCCGCATGCTTCAGGGACTGCTGTGGCTGGTCCTTGCTTTTTGGGCGGTGGTGGTACTCAGCTGGGGCCTGCTGCATGGCTTCATTGTGCCGCGTATCAATGATTTTCGCCCGAGCCTGGAAACACAGGCCAGTCTCGCGCTGGGTGTGCCGGTGCGCATCGGCGAGATTCGGGTCCTGGCCAAAGGACTGGTGCCCTCCTTTGAATTGCACGAAGTCAGCCTGCTGGACAGCGACGGACGCACCGCGCTTCGTCTGCCCAGGGTGGTGGCGGCGCTGTCGCCTCGATCAGCATGGCGCCTGGGGCTTGAGCAACTGGTGATTGACGGCGCAGAGCTGGACATTCGCCGCCGCAGCGATGGGCAACTAGAGGTCGCCGGCCTGAGTTTGTCACCTGACAGCGGGCGCAATGCCTTTGCCAACTGGGTGCTGGCGCAGACTGAAATCGTCCTGCGTAACGGCACACTGCGCTGGACCGACGAGCTCAGAGGCGCCCCGCCGCTGGCACTGACCGACGTACAAGCTTTGCTGCGCAACCCCGGCCAGCGCCACAACTTTAGACTGGATGCGACGCCGCCACCGGCCTGGGGGGAGCGCTTTAGCCTGCGTGCGATGCTGCGCACACCGTTGTTGAGCACCGGCCAATCGCCTTGGCAGTCCTGGTCAGGCGAGTTGTATGCCGACTTCAGCCGGGCCGATGTGTCGCTGCTGCGTCAATACATTCAAATCGACCATCCGGGCGTGACCATCAGCAGCGGCCAGGGCGCGCTGCGCGCCTGGGCTGATGTGAACAAGGGAATGATGACCGGCGGCATTGCGGATGTGCGGCTGCAAGGGGTGAATGCTCGCCTGGGTCAGGAGTTAGCGCCTTTGGTCCTGAACAGTTTGGCCGGGCGCTTTGGCGGCCAGCAACTGGGTCGGGGGTTTGAATTTCGCACCGAAGGCTTGTCCTTTGTGGCTGACGACGGACTGGTCTGGCCCGGTGGCAATGTCTTATTGCTGCACACCCCGGGCGAGGGCGGCCGGCCGGCCCAAAACGAACTCCAGGCTGACCGGCTGAACCTGGCTGCGCTGTCACGCATCGCCCGCCGTTTGCCGCTGGAGGCCGGTGCGCATCAGCTGATCGACAGCTTTGCACCACGCGGCCTGGTAGAAAAAATCAACGCCAGCTGGCAAGGTCCGGTGTCTGCCCCGCAAACGCTCAGCGCGCGCGGGCGCGTCAGCGGCCTGTCGCTGGCAGCCGGGCCCGCGCCTGTCGACACGCCCCTGCCGGAGCCGGGCCGGCCCGGGATTGAAAACGCGTCCCTCGATTTCAACCTGACCAATGAAGGCGGCCAGGCGCAACTGCAAATTAGCCAGGGTGCGATGACTTTCCCCGGGGTCTTCGAGCAAACCCGCGTTCCCCTGGCCGAGCTTTCCACCGAGCTGCAATGGAAACTCGGCAGCGCACAACAAACCCTTTCTTTGCGCAAATTACGCTTTGCCAATGCGGACGCAGCCGGTCAGGCTGAAGTTCACTGGCATAGCGCTGATAACGCCGACCCCGGTCATCCCGGCATGCTGGACTTGCAGGGCAGCTTGAGCCGGGGCAATGCCGCGCAGGTGCACCGCTACTTGCCGCTGGTTTTACCCGACTCAAGCCGACGCTATGTGCGGGATGCGGTCACGCAGGGCCAACTGCGTGAAGTGAAATTCAAGGTCAAGGGTGATCTGCGCAAAATCCCGTTTGCCGACCCGCAACAGGGCGAGTTTCTGGTGACCGCCAAGGCCAGCAATGTGCAATTTGCTTACGTGCCAACCATGGCGGCTGGCGCTGCAGGTAAAAACTGGCCGGCGCTCACGGGGCTGCAAGGCGATCTGGTCTTTAACCGCATGGGCATGGAAGTTCGCCAGGCCCAGGGCCAGGTGGCGGGGCTGCCCGGCTTGCAGCTAACGCGCGGCAGCGCCAGCATTGCCGACCTGAACAAACCCGTGGTCGAAGTCAACACCGCCATCAAAGGGTCTTTGGTGCAGGGCCTGCAGTTTGTCAACAATTCTCCGGTCTCTGCGCTGCTCAACGATGCGCTCAAGCAAAGCAGTGGCACCGGCCAGCTCGACTACACCATGCGCCTGCTGCTGCCCCTGGCGGATCTCGCGCAGACCACCTTGCAAGGCAGTCTGACGCTGCCGGGCAATGACCTGCAGTTCGGGCCGGGCATACCGTCCCTGGGCAATCTGCGCGGCGCAGTGACGTTCACCGACAAAAGCTTTCGCGTGAACAACGCCCAGGCGCGCATGCTGGGCGGTGAGCTGCGCTTTGAAGGCGGCCTGCGTGCAAGCCCCCCGCCCGCCGCCGCCGGCCGCAGCGTCGAGCCTTTAGAAGCGCCTCTGTTCTTTCGCGGCCAGGGCACGATCAACGCCGAAGGTTTGCAGCAAGCGCGCGAGCTGGGCCTGATCAGCACGCTGGCAGCCCATGCCAGCGGCAGCACGCCTTACAGCGCCAGTCTGGGTTTCAGACGTGGCCGCACTGAGCTCAGCATCAGCAGCAGCCTGCAAGGCCTGGCACTGAACCTGCCAGCGCCGCTGAACAAAGCCGCCGCCGATGCACTGCCCCTGCAATTTGACCAAAGCCTGGTGCGAGAGTCGCTGGCCCCGGGCCAGAAAATGCAAGACCAGATTTCTTTCAGCTTGGGCCGGCTGGCCAACGTGCTGTATGTGCGCGACATCAGCGCAGCCCAAGCCCGTGTGCTGCGTGGCAGCCTGGCCCTTGGGCTGGACGCCGGCGAAGCAGCTGCCCTGCCTGCCAGCGGCGTGTCAGCCAACGTCAAACTGCAACGCGTTGACTTAGACGCCTGGTCGCGCGTGATGAACAAAGCAGGCATCCAAACCAGTGCCGCTCCGGCCGCAGGCGATGCAGAAGCCAGCTACCTGCCCAGCGTGATGGCGCTGCGCGCCAGTGACATCAGTGTGCAGGGCTACCAGCTGCGAAATCTGGTGGCCGGGGCCTCGCGTGAAGGCGTCACCTGGCGCGCCAACATGGATGCCGATGAACTCAGCGGCTACGCCGAATACCGTCCGCCCGGCACTGGCGCCAGTGCCGCAGGCGGACGGGTCTACGCCCGGCTGGCACGGCTGAATTTAGCTGCCAATACCGCGCGCGACGTCGAGACCCTGCTCGAAGGTCAGCCCAGCGCAGTGCCGGCCATGGACATCGTGGTTGACGACTTTGAGCTCAAGGGCAAAAAATTCGGCCGGCTGGAGGTGGAAGCGGTCAACCGCAATGTGCAGGGTGCGGCGGCCGGCGGATTGCGCGAATGGCGGCTCAATAAACTCAACCTGACCATGCCTGAAGCCGTGTTTTCAGCCAACGGCAACTGGGCGAGCGTCAGCGGCAAAGAGCGACGCCGTGTCCAGATGAGTTACCGCCTGGACATCGCCAACTCGGGCGAGCTGCTCAAGCGCCTGGGCATGGACGGATTGATCCGCCGCGGCAAGGGCCGGCTGGACGGGCAGGTCGGCTGGCTGGGCTCACCGCTGAGCCTGGACTACCCGAGCATGGACGGGCAGTTCAATGTGAACATTGAAAGCGGGCAGTTCCTCAAGGCAGATCCCGGCATTGCCAAGCTGCTGGGCGTGCTCAGTTTGCAGTCGCTGCCGCGCCGGCTGTCACTGGATTTCAGGGACGTTTTTTCCGAAGGTTTTACGTTTGACTTTGTGCGCGGAGACGTGACCATCGAACAAGGACAGGCGCGCACCAACAACTTGCAGATGAAAGGCGTGAACGCCGCCGTGCTGATGGAAGGCAAGGTCGATATTGCACGCGAAACACAAGACCTGCGGGTGGTGGTGGTGCCCGAGATCAATGCCGGCACAGCCTCACTGATCGCCTCGGTGGTGAATCCGGCTGTGGGCCTGGGCAGCTTTTTAGCGCAATTGTTTTTACGCAGGCCCCTGATTGAAGCGAGCACACAAGAGTTTCATATCGACGGCGCATGGGCTGACCCGCAAATCACCCAGGTCGAGCGCAAGCCGCGCAGCAATGCGCCCGCCAGCCCGCGTCCATGACACCGAGTGCACGCCCACGCTGGTTACCCACCTCGCTGAAATGGAACCGCCGCTGGACACTGTGGGTGTTGTTGGTGGCGCTGGTGGTGACCATGCTGGGTGCACTGGTGTGGCTGGCGGCACGCTACGAAGCCAGCATGGTGCAAAGCCGGCTTGAACGCGACACTGCGGAGATCGTCACCGACATTCGTGCCGGGCTATCGCGCAATATTCAGAGCCTGCAAGCCTTGCCGGGGGTAGAGCGCAAGCCTATGGAGTGGCGCGCCCAAGCCGGGGAGCTGCTGCGCCAGCGCCGCGAAATCGTTCGCCTGGAGTGGCGCGACCCCTCGCTGAAATTAGGCCAGTTCTACGAATCGGCCTACCGCGCCTCGGTGTTTGAGCGCATGGGCCGTGAAACGATTAATTTTGAAATCTCCCAGGCCTGCAACACCGCGATGCGGGTCGGCGGGCCGGCCTACTCCAGCAGTTACTTCACACCGCAATTCAACGGCCTGGGGCTCGAACTGATCGACGTGTGCCTGCCGCTCAGGGTGGAGGGCCGGCTCACAGGCTACACCTTGGCGACTTACTCGCTGCAAGAAATTTTGAAAGAGCTGACCGGCCCTCAATTGACGCGCGGGCAAGGCCTTTCTTTCACAGAAGCCGACGGCACGCGCCTGGCCATCACCGGCACGCCCGCGCAGGGCAACCGGTTTTACAACGCGAAACAACTGCTGGATTTGCCCGGTACCACCCTGGTGTTGCGCATGGACAGCTGGAAAGGCTCGCCGGACTTTTTCCCGAACATGCTCACTGCGCTGGTCAGCAGCCTGGCGCTGGCGCTGATCGCGGTGCTGCTGCTGCTGGGCCGCGACATTCGCCGGCGCCTGCGCGTGGAGCATGACCTGGCCGACGCACTGGCTTTCAGGAAAGCCATGGAAGACTCGCTGGTCACCGGTTTGCGCGCGCGCGACCTGGAAGGACGCATCACCTACGTCAACCCGGCGTTTTGCCAGATGGTGGGCGTTAAAGCCAAGGACTTGCTGAACCACAGCTTTCCCAGCCCTTACTGGCCGCCGGAGCTGGCCGGTGTGTATCAGGACCGGCAAGCCATCCGGCTGGCCAGCAACAGTTTGCCGCAAAGCGGTTTCGAGTCGGTCTTCATGCGCAGCGATGGCACGCGCTTCCCGGTGCTCATCATTGAAGCGCCGCTGATCAACGCCAACGGCAAACACACCGGCTGGATGAGCGCCATCCTGGACATCAGCGA
>JAIPDA010000098.1 GCA_021737905.1 Rhodoferax sp. | reverse complement strand
TGCCAGCCGCCTCGATGACGGGCTTGAGCTTGGCGGTTTCTGCGGCTAGGAAGGCTTTGTGGTTGGCAGGCTCAACACGGTTGTCGGTCACGACAACCGCGCCCAGACCTTCTTGCCTTTTGATGAACTCGGGGTCTTTCAAGGCGATTTTCAGGGCGTCGTTGAGCTGTTTGAGCACGGCCGGTGGCGTGCCTTTGGGTGCATACAGGCCGTGCCAGATGGTCAGGTTGAAGCCTCTCATGCCCATTTCATTGAGAGTTGGGTAGTCTTTGAGGAGTTTGTGGCCGCTCAGGGGCTTGGCGGTGGTGACCGCGAATGCTTTGACGCGGCCGGCTTCGATCTGACCGGTGGTGTTGGTGGTCTGGTCGCACATGACATCGACCTGACCGCCCACCATGGCGTTCATGGCCGGGGCCGTGCCGCCAAACGGAATGGTCGTCATGGCTTCCGAGGCCTGCAGACGCGATTGCCACATCAGGCCGCACAGGTGAGAGGCTGATCCCAGACCGGCGTGGGCAATGTTGAGCTTACCGGCATTGGCGCGGATGTAGTTTTCGAAGTCACGGTACGTGTTGGCTGGCAACTGTGGCTTGCCGATCAAAGTCATCGGCACTTCGTTGATCATGCCAAGGAACTCGAAGTCGTTGGCGACATTGAAAGTCAGTTTGCGGTACAGGGCGGGTACAGAGGCCATGCCGATGTGGTGAACCAGCAGGCTGTGGCCATCCGGCGCAGCCTTGGCGACTTTGGCCATGCCGATGCTGCCGCCGGCGCCGGCAACGTTTTCAACGACGAAATTGGCACTGCCGCCCATGGCTTTGCGCATGGCTTCTGCCAAGTCGCGCGCAACACGGTCGGTTGGGCCACCTGCGGCAAACGGCACCGCTAGAGAAACAGGTTTCGTGCCAGGGAAGGTCTGCGCGTGGGCAAAGACAGCTGTGGCGGCGAGGGCCAGGGCAATAAACTTTTTCAATTGAGATACTCCTTTAAATAAGCAAATTATTGTAAAGCCAGTAGGCCACAAACCAAGGATGGTAACTACCTAGGTGCAAGTCCGGTAAAAAACGTACAAGAACATTTATTTGTAGCTGCGGGCATCCTGAATCACCAAACCGTCGTTGGGCAGGCTGCCCGGGGTGACGCATTCCACGCCGCCCCTGAGTTTGGTCACATCGCGGATGGCCTCAGCAATGCGCGCCAGCAAGTCTGAGGGTTGGCCGGCCGTCTCAACCTGAAGCGTCATGGCATCGTTGGCCATCTCGCCGCTGACCACCAGGCGTGCCTTGAGCACCTCGGGAAAGCGTTTGGCGATGTCGGCGATTTGCCCGGGGTGTACAAACATGCCGCGTATTTTGGTCGTCTGGTCGGCTCTGCCCATCCAGCCCTTGATGCGCGTGTTGCTGCGCCCGCTGGGACAGATGCCCGGCAAGATGGCCGACAAGTCGCCTGTGCCAAAGCGGATCAGCGGGTAATCGGGGTTGAGGGTGGTCACCACCACCTCACCGACCTCGCCCTCAGGCACCGGATCGCCGGTGCCTGGCCGCACGATCTCCAGGAGCACGCCCTCGTCCAGCACCAGGCCTTGGCGCGCTTCGGTCTCATAAGCGATCAGGCCCAGATCGGCGGTGGCATAGCACTGGTAGCCGGCAATGCCGCGTTCGGCCAGCCAGTCGCGCAGCGAAGGCGGGAAGGCCTCGCCTGACACCAGCGCGCGTTGCAGGCTGGGCAGTGCGACCTGCATGTCGGCGGCTTTCTCGACAATGATTTTCAAAAAACTCGGTGTGCCGATGTAGCCGGCCGGCGCCAGCTCGGCCATGGCCTGAACCTGCTGCTCGGTTTGACCTGTGCCGCCGGCAAACACCGTGCAGCCCAGCGCGTGTGCGCCGGTTTCCATCATGGAACCTGCGGGCACGAAGTGATAGCTGAAGCAGTTGTGTATCAACTGGCCGGGCCTAAAGCCGGCTGCAAACATGGCGCGTGCCATGCGCCAGTAGTCTTTGCGCGTGCCTTCGGGCTCGTAAATGGTGCCTGGGCTGGCAAAAATACGCGGCATGTGCGCACCAAAGCGCAGCGAACTAAAGCCCCCGAAAACGTCGCCACTTCCGCCAACAGCGCGCGCCGCTTGCTGGCGCTCTAGCAAGGCGTGCTTGCGTGTGACCGGCAGGCGGGCCAGCGCTGCGCGCGAGTTCACTTGGGTTGCATCTACGCCGCTCAGCACTGCGGCCATCGCGCGGCTGTTTTGTTGGGCGTTGGCAATTTGCAGCGGCAAAGCGGCCAGCAAAGCGGCCTCTCGCTCTGCGGTCGGGCGGTGCTCGAGTGCGTCAAAAAAAGAGGGTTTCATAAGAGAATTGACTCAGGCCAGCCAGCGCTTGCGGCGCTTGTAGCTTTTAACGTCTTTGAAGCTCTTACGTTCGCCGCCACCCACACCCAGGTAGAACTCTTTGACGTCTTCGTTGCTGGCCAGGTCGCTGGCAATGCCGTCCATCACCACGCGGCCGGACTCCATGATGTAGCCGTAGTCGGCGTACTTGAGCGCCATGTTGGTGTTTTGCTCGGCCAGCAAAAAGGTGACTTTTTCTTTCTGGTTGAGGTCTTTGACGATCTCGAAAACCTCTTGCACGATCTGCGGCGCCAGGCCCATGGAAGGCTCGTCCAGCAAGACCATGTTGGGGTTGGCCATCAGCGCGCGGCCGATGGCACACATCTGCTGCTCGCCACCGGAGGTATAGGCTGCTTGCGATGTGCGGCGGGTTTTCAAGCGCGGAAAGTAGGCGTAAACCTTCTCGAGGTTGGCTGCGACTTCGGCCTTGTTTTTGCGGGTGTAGCCGCCGGTCAGTAGATTTTCCTCAATGGTCAAATGAGCAAAGCAGTGCCGCCCCTCCATCACCTGAACCACACCGCGCTGCACCAGGTCGGCGGGCGAGAGGTTTTCGATGCGCTCGCCGCGCAGCTCGATGGAGCCCTTGGTGACCGCACCACGCTCGCCCTGCAGCAAATTGGAGACGGCGCGCAAGGTGGTGGTTTTACCTGCGCCGTTGCCTCCCAAGATAGCCACAATTTTGCCATCTGGCACCTGCAGGGAAACACCCTTGAGCACCAAAATCACATGGTTGTAGATGACCTCAATGCCATTGACATTGAGCACAATTTTTGAATCGTCCATAAGTTCAGGCCTTTTTCCAATCGGCAGCCCTGCACGCAAGGCTGCGGGCTGGACAGTTACTGCAGCGCTCGCCGCAGTAACTGCGTCAGCATCAGGACTGGCAGTCCGCCGGTGTGCGTGGTGTCAGTTTTTTGTCGGCTGCGTACTTGGCAGCTGTGGCCTTGACCAGTGGCTTGAGAATCTGCTCGTCAGCCTGTAACCAGTCAGAGGTGAAGTTCCACTTGGCACCATCCCAGGTGTGCACGCGCGCCCAGTTTGAGCCCATGTGGTCAACGCACGAGGTGCTCAGCGGGCGCATCACACCGGCAAAACCGGCATCGTCAAGTTTCTTTTGGTCCAGTGTCAGGTTCTCATAACCCCAGCGCGCTTGCTCACCGCTCATCCACTTGCCTTTACCAAAACGCACTTGGGCTTGGCGAACGCCTTCAACCGCCAGCATGGCACTCATGGCGCCGCGCATGTACAGCACCTGACCGACCTCTTCTTTCGGGCCCGTGCCCTGACCTTTGGCGTGTACCAGGGCCAGAATCTCTTTGACCACCTTGGAGTTCGGCTCTGCACCGTGCTGCATGGTGACCGCGTTGTAGCCTTTGGCGCCGTCGCCGACGTCTTTGACGTCAGGCTCTGCGCCAGACCACCACACGCCGTACATCTTCTCGCGCGGGTAACCTGTGGCTTGCGCTTCTTTCAAAGCGGTCGAATTCATCACACCCCAGCCCCACAACAAAACATAGTCGGGTCTAGCCTGACGCACCTGCAACCAGGTGGCTTTTTGCTCAACACCTGGCGAGGTCACTGGCAGCAATTGCAGCGTGAAGCCATGCATGGCAGCGCGCTCTTGCAGCAGGGGAATAGGCTCTTTGCCATACGGCGAGTCGTGGTAGACCAAGGTGACTTTTTTGCCTTTGAGTTTGTCCAGGCCACCTTCTTTTTTACCAATCGTTTGAACCAGCACGTCAGCGGCCAGCCAATAGGTGCCTGCCAATGGGAAGTTCCATTTGAAAACGGTGCCGTCCTGGCTTTCGCTGCGGCCATAGCCGGCAGTGATCAAGGGAATTTTGTCGCCGGGTGCTTTTTCAGTCAGAGCAAACGTGATGCCAGTGGACAAAGGCTGGAACACCGTTGCGCCGCCGTGCTTGCCCTTCAGACGCTCATAACACTCGACACCCCGTGCGGTGTCGTAGCCGGTTTCGCACTCCTCATAAATGATCTTCACGCCGTTGATACCGCCTTTGGCATTGATCAGCTTGAGGTAGTCTGAATAGCCGTTGGCCCATGGCACACCGTTAGGTGCAAAAGGGCCGGTGCGGTACGGCAGGCCGGGAAAGAATTGCAGTTTGGCCTCTGCCTTGGCGGCTGCGGGCTTGGTCTGCGCCGTGGCCACCGAGGTCAGTGCAGCCAGCGTAACAAGGGCTGCAAGGGAAAGGATTTTTGGTTTCATGCGAGTCTCCTGGATGTATGGCACTTGAGTGCCTTAGTTAACGAAAAAACAAGGGAAAAACAACTGGACATGTGATCAATGGGGAAAAGGCCAAAGCCTGAGTTTTTGCTTGGTGGTGCTCCACAGCTTGGCCAGCCCGTGCGGCTCAACAATCAGGAACCAGACAATCAGCGCGCCAAAAATAATCAGTTCGGCGTGCGATATGCCCGAGGTTGAGACTTCAATGCCGAACAGCGCGCCCACCAGCGGCAGGAACTGGTTCAGTGCAATCGGTAGCAGCACGATAAAGGCGGCGCCGAAAAATGCACCCATGATGGAGCCCATGCCGCCAATGATGACCATGAAGAGCAGCCGAAAGGACATCTCCACCGAGAAGGCCGCCGGCTCCCAGGAGCCCAGGTAGACAAAACCCCACAGCGAGCCGGCCACGCCGATGATGAAGGAGCTGACCGCGAAGGCCGTCAGCTTGGCGTACATCGGCCGGATACCGATCACGGCGGCAGCGACATCCATGTCACGTATCGCCATCCACTCGCGGCCTATGGCCGAGCGCACCAGATTTTTGGCCAGCAGGCCCAGCACCACCAGAATCGACAGGCACAACAGGTATTTTGAATAAGGCGTTTCTATGGGAAAGCCCATGAACTGCAAGCCCGACACCGACACAGAGCCGGACGGAGAGTCGTTGGTAAACCACTTGATGCGAAGGAACATCCAGTCGCTGAAGAATTGCGCAGCCAGCGTGGCCACCGCCAGGTACAGGCCTTTGACGCGCAGACTTGGCAGGCCAAACAAAATTCCATAGGCCGCTGCGCAGGTACCACCCAGCACCAGGGCCAGTAGCAATGGAATACCGGGGAGACGCACAAAAATGTTGAAGGCGGCATAGGCGCCGACCGCCATGAATGCACCCGATCCCAGTGAGATCTGGCCGCAATAGCCCACCAGAATGTTCACCCCCAAGGCGGCCAGGGACATGATCAGAAAGGGGATCAAAATGGCGCGAAACATATAGTCGCTGCTGAGCAAAGGCACCAGCGCGAAGGCGGCCACAAGCAGCATCAGCACAGCCCAGCGGTCCTGCGCGATCGGGAAAATCTGCTGGTCAGCGCGGTAGCTGGTTTTGAATTGACCGTTTTCTCTGTAGAACATAGAAGAGCCTTTAAACGCGGTCGATGATCTTCTCGCCAAACAAACCCTGTGGACGCACCAGCAGGAACAGCAGGGCCAGCACATAGGCGAACCAGATTTCGATACCGCCACCCACATAGGGGCCTAAAAAAACCTCGGAAAGTTTTTCGCCAACACCGATGATCAAGCCGCCAATGATGGCGCCGGGGACAGACGTCAGGCCGCCCAGGATGACCACCGGCAAGGCGCGCAAAGCCACGGTGGTGAGCGAGAACTGCACGCCCAGTTTGCTACCCCAGATCATGCCGGCGACCAATGCCACCACGCCGGCTACACACCAGACGATGACCCAGATGCGGTTCAGGGGTATGCCTATGCTTTGGGCCGCCTGATGGTCGTCAGCGACTGCGCGCAGAGCGCGTCCGGTAGCCGTCTTTTGAAAGAACAGGCTCAGTGCAGCCACCAATATGGCTGCGATCAGCGCAGCGTAGAGATCTTCTTTGTTGATCAGGATGCCGCCTTCAAAGACTTGCTCAAAAGCCATGATGGGCTCTTTGGGCATGCCGATGTCGATTTTGTAGATGTCGCTGCCAAAGATGGTCTGTCCGATGCCGTCTAGAAAATAGCTGATGCCCAGGGTCGCCATGAGCAGTGTGGTGCCCTCTTGGTTGACCAGATGGCGAAGCGCCAGGCGTTCGATGAGCCAGGCCACAACAAACATCAGCAATCCGGCAATGACAAATGCACCCAGGGTGCTGAGTACCGGGTTGTTGAGGCCGGTCCATAGGGGGATCCATTCGGCAAACCTTGCCATGGCCAGGGCGGCAAATAACACCATCGCGCCCTGCGCGAAGTTGAAGACGCCGGAGGCTTTGTAAATCAGCACAAAGCCGAGCGCTACCAATGAGTAAAGCATGCCGGCCATCAGGCCGCCAAGCAGGGTTTCTAAAAAGAAGGCCATGGTCTTTTCCTCAAATTTTCGGCGTCAGCGTAGCGACTGCGAGCGTCAACCGGTCATGCTCAGTCATGGGCGATGCCCAGGTAGGCGCTGATCACAGCTTCGTTGTTACGAACCTCTTCGGGTGTGCCGTCGCCGATTTTCTTGCCGTAGTCCAGCACCACCACACGGTCAGAGATGTCCATCACCACGCCCATGTCGTGCTCGATCAAAACCACCGTGGTGCCGAACTCGTCGTTCACATCCAGCACAAAGCGGCACATGTCCTGTTTTTCTTCAACATTCATGCCGGCCATCGGCTCATCGAGCAGCAGCACTTGCGGCTCCATGGCCAGGGCGCGCCCCAGGTCCACACGTTTTTGCAGGCCGTATGGCAACTGGCCGACAGGCGTTTTTCGGTAGGCCTGGATTTCCAGGAAGTCGATGATTTTTTCGACCGCCTCGCGGTGCATGAATTCTTCTTTTTGAGCCGGACCGATGCGGATGGCCTGCATGAACAAATTACTTTTGATTTTCAGGTTGCGGCCGGACATGATGTTGTCGAGCACGCTCATGCCTTTGAACAATGCCAGGTTTTGGAAGGTGCGCGCCACGCCCATGACGGCCACCTGGTGGCTGTTCATGTGCGTGAATGTCTGGCCGCGAAAGGTGATGGCGCCTTGCTGCGGCGTGTAGACACCGTTGATGCAATTGAGCATGGAGCTTTTGCCGGCGCCGTTCGGGCCGATGATGGCGCGGATCTCGTGCTCTTTGACATCGAATGAAATGTCAGACAGTGCTTTGACGCCACCAAAACTCAAGGAGATGTTGTTCACCTCCAGGATCACTTCACCGATTTTTTTCTCTGCCATGGTGTTCTCTTGCTCGTTTCGGGATCAGACCGCGGCTTTAACGGCTGCAAAGGTGTTGGCGTCTTCTATCTTGAGCGTGGCGCTGACGCTGCCGCTGCGACCGTCTTCAAACTTCACCACCGTTTCGATGAACTGCGTGGTCTTTCCCAGGTAAAGCGCATCTACAAGTGGCAGGTACTTGTCGGCGATGAAGCCACGCCGCACCTTGTTGGTTCGGGTCAGCTCGCCGTCGTCCGCATCAAGTTCCTTGTGCAGCACCAGAAAGCGGCTGACCTGCGAGCCGGCCAGCAACTCGTCTGCGCTCAGGTCGGCATTGACTTTTTCAACACACTCCTTAATCAGCTGGTAGACCTCGGTCTTTTGCGCCAGGTCGGTGTAGCCTGCGTAGGGCAGGTTGCGGCGTTCGGCCCAGTTGCCCACAGCGTCAAAGTCGATGTTGAGCATGACGCAGACTTTTTCGCGGCCATCGCCGTAAGCAACTGCTTCTTTGATGAAAGGAAAGAACTTGAGTTTGTTTTCCACGTACTTGGGCCCGAACATGGCGCCGTCATTGACGCCGCCTTGAATGCGGCCCACGTCTTTGACGCGGTCAATGATCTTGAGGTGGCCC